>CAZWUD010000045.1:0-8674 GCA_964637055.1 uncultured Candidatus Cloacimonadota bacterium | reverse complement strand
TGGTCCAGACCGCCGTAGCCGATATCATAGGCCCAGCCGTCGCCACCCAGACTCCATACCGCTTTTTCGATCAAATAGTCTTTGAGCTCATCCACTTTGCGCAAGAGTTTACCACAGCCTTCGCAGGGTTTCTCAAGAGCCTTAGCGAGGAGATTTCTGATCTCTTTAACGTTATCCTTAGCTGCCTGATCCACTGCATCCCAATTTTCCACACGGGTCTTGATCGCCGTCTTTAGCTCACCACTGCAATCTTTTGCGATCAATTGCTCAAGAGCCAGCTTCAACTGTTTGCGGTGAGAATTGACCGCCAGACGCATACCAAAGCCATATTCGGCATTATCTTCAAAGAGGCTGTTTGCCCAGGCAGGGCCTTGCCCGTCTTTATTTTTGGTATAAGGAATGGTGGGGAATGTGCCCGCATAGATGGAAGAACATCCGGTAGCATTGGCAATGATCATCCGATCTCCATAGAGCTGCGTGAGCAGCTTCACATAGGGAGTTTCGCCGCAACCGGCACAGGCTCCGGAGAATTCAAAGAGAGGCTGCTTGAACTGACTGCCTTTCACAGTGCTTTCTTTGAAGTTTGCCAGCACGTCGTTGGGAAGCTTTTCAAAGAATTCATAGTTAGCCTGCTCTCCGGCTTCCCGTTCGGTCTCGATCGGGCTCATCACCAGAGCATCTTTGGGGCATTCATTGACGCATACGCGACAGCCCTGGCAATCATCGGTGTAAATCTGGATTTTATATTGATAGCCTTCTGCACCCATGGCCTTGAGGGTCTTGAAGCTCTCGGGAGCGTCCTTAAGATCTTCTTTGGTCATCAGTTTGGGGCGGATCGCAGCGTGCGGGCAGACAAAGGCGCATTGGTTGCATTGGATGCAATTTTCCGGGATCCATCTGGGCACTGCCGGAGCCACTCCGCGTTTCTCCAGTTTGGCAGTTCCGCTTTCGACGTAGCCATCCAGCGGCATCTGGGAAACCTTGATCTGGTCTCCTTCTTCACGCATGATAGGCTCGATCACGTCTTTCACAAATCCGGTAGAGCCCTTGGGAACCAGTTGTTTGTTCGGACTGCATTTCTTTGGCAGAGAAGCGGGAATATCCACCTCGACCAAGGCTTCATTCACTTTATCCACGGCGTCGAGGTTCATCTTGACGATCTCTTCACCCTTGCTGCCATAGGTCTTGCGGATGGATTCTTTGATCAGGTCGATTGCTTCTGCGCGGTCCATCACTCCTGAGATCAGGAAGAATGCGGTCTGCATCACGGTATTGATTCTGCCGCCCAGTCCCACATCATTGGCAATCTTCAGGCCATCGATATTATAGAATTTGATCTTGCGTTTGATGATGCTTTCCTGCATCTCGCAAGTCAGGTGATAAAAGACCTCTTCCTGTTTCCAGTTTGAGTTCAGAAGGAAGACGCCGCCATCTTTGATGCCATCCAGCAGGTTAAATCTGCCGATGAATTCTTGATTGTGGCAGGCCACAAAGTCTTCTGTGGTAACCAGATACTGGCTGTGGATGGGTTTTTTGCCAAAACGCAGGTGGCTGCGGGTGATGCCGCCGCTCTTTTTACTGTCATATTGGAAATAACCCTGCACAGACATGTCGGTATTATCACCGATGATCTTGATGCTGTTCTTATTTGCACCCACGGTTCCGTCCGAACCCAAACCCCAGAATTTGCAGGAGATGGTTCCTTCCGGCACGGTGAAGATTTCTTCATCCAGAGGTAGGGAGAGATGGGTCACATCATCTTCAATGCCCACCGTGAAGCCATGGAAGCCATTGGCTTTGAGGTGTTTGTAAACAGCCAAAACCATGGTGGGGGTAAATTCCTTGCTGGAGAGGCCATAGCGGCCGCCGATCACGTTGATATTTTTAGCCTTCAGGGCTGCCACAACGTCCAGATACAAAGGTTCGCCACCGGAACCGGGCTCTTTTGTGCGGTCCAATACGGCGATGCGCTTCACGCTCTTAGGCAGAGCGGCGACAAAGAGTTCTTCGCTAAAGGGACGGTATACGCGCACCTTCACCATGCCCAGCTTCATACCGCGCTCTTTATTCAGATATTCGATTGTCTCTTGAACCGTTTCGCAAGCGCTGCCCATGGCCACGATCACGTCTTCGGCATTGGGATCTCCCACATAGTCAAAGATCTTGTATTTGCGTCCCAATTTGGCGCCCACTTTGTCCATGCAGTCCTGGATGATCCCAGGTGCTTCCTGGTAATACTTGTTCACAGTTTCGCGACCTTGGAAATAGACGTCCGGCCCCTGTTGACCGACTTTCACGCGGGGTTTATCAGAGGTCAAAGCTCTTTTGCGAAAATCTTCGATCAGCTTTGTATCCAGCAATTCGTCCATGGTTTCATAATCCACCACGTCGATCTTTTGCAGCTCGTGAGATGTCCTGAATCCGTCAAAGAAGACGAGGAAAGGAATTGAGCTTTTCAGGGTGGCCAATTGGCTGACGATGCCCAGATCCATCACTTCCTGAACGTTGTTGCAGGCGATGAGGGCAAAGCCTGTGTTGCGGGCACTCATCACGTCTGAGTGATCGCCAAAGATTGAGAGGGATTGTGCAGCCAGCGAGCGCGCCGTCACATAAAATACTGTCGGCAACATTTCACCGGCGATTTTGTGCATATTGGGCAGCATCAGCATCAGGCCCTGAGAGGCGGTGAAGGTGGTGGTGAGTGCTCCGGCGGAAAGAGCGCCGTGAACGGCCCCCGCTGCTCCGGCTTCGGATTGCATCTCCATCACATCTACTGTGGTGCCATAGAGATTTTTACGACCACTTGCAGCCCAGGCATCGGCCAATTCGCCCATACCTGAAGATGGAGTGATCGGGTAGATCGCAGCTACTTCGTTAAACGCATACGCCACGTGCGAAGCTGCATTGTTACCATCCATTGTAGCTTTTGTTTGTTTAGCCATTGTGGTAAACTCCTTATTTTCTATATTTTTAGTTCAAATATCTTACCTTGTATCATGCAATTTATTTTGCCTGTTTATGTCAATGAAAATCAGCACCATTTCGGTCTCTTATTCTGTTTTTGACAAAAGCCAAGCTTAAAAGCTTGATCAAAACTCAGCTAGTGAAAAGTGTGAAGGCTAAAATAGGGCAAAATATCCCCTTTTGAAACTTGCCCGGATAGCTTGATTCCCGATTTTCGGTAGCTCCAAAATCTCAGTCAGGCAGATTAACCAAACAAAGTCCTTTGTCAAGCCCCACTCTTGCATTAAATTTTACTTATCAAATCTATGTTTACTGTGACGCCCACAAAAGGAGCCCATCATGTGCAAACGTATCTTTTTACTTACACTTTTCAGCCTGAGTCTCCTCTTTGCCAGAGTGCAGGATATCGAGCCCGGCAAGCTTTGTATCCGCATTGATAAAGGCCAGTCAATCTCTCTTTTGAGACCGGTGCTTTCCAGCCTGGGCGTGACGGACATCAAAGCCCGCTTTCATACCACAAGGGACGAAGACGGACTTTTGAAGGATATTTATGAGCTGAGCTTCGATGCCAAAATCAGCCCTTACAGCCTGATAAATGCCCTATCCGTTCTCTCCGGCATCGTCTACGCAGAGCCCATCTTTATTGATGAAATTCTGGAAAGCCCGGATGATGAATACTACTCTCAAAGCTTGAATTTTGCCTCTATGCAAGCAGAAGCGGCCTGGAATATCCATAAATGTGAAGATGGCGCCGAGCCCACCATCATCGCGATCGTGGATACCGGCGTAGCCTGGAAACACCCGGATCTGGCGGAAAATATCTGGCAAAATGCCGGTGAAGATGCCAATGGCAACGGCTACACCATGTATCATAATGGCAGTACCGGGGTCATGGACATGGGCGACTTGAACGGCATTGATGATGACGGAAATGGCAAGATCGATGATCTTATCGGCTGGAATTTTATCCTCAATGGCTATGCAGAGGAAAATAACGACCCCAACGATCCCGGAGCCCACGGCACCCGCGTGGCCGGACTGGCCGGAGCTCGCACACATAACGCAATTGGCGTGGCTTCTCTGAGCTGGAATCCCGTGATCATGCCCATTTCCTGCGCCCATGCCGGAGCCACCAGCAGCATCTATAGAGGCTATGATGCCATCATTTACGCAGCCGAAAACGAAGCCCATGTGATCAATTGCTCCTGGGGGGGCACCGGCTTTTCCCAGGCCAATAAGGACGCCATAGATTATGCCAGCTCGCTGGGTGCACTCGTGGTGGCTGCTGCCGGCAATAGCAACAATTCCACCCCCATTTACCCGGCCGCATATCCCAAAGTGCTGGCCACAGCGTCACTGAATAACGATGGCAGCAAATGGAGTGGTTCAAACTATGGTTCATATTTGGATCTCGGCACGCCAAATCAAAGCGTATATTCCACCTCCCCTTCTTCTTACGGCATTAGCACCGGCGCTACTTCCTACGCCGCACCGATTGCCACAGCCCTGGCAGCTCTGGTAAAATCTCATAATCCCAGCTACAGCCGGGCCGAGCTCGCATATCAGATGAAAGCCACCTGTGACAACATCGATGCCCAAAATCCCGGTCAGGAATATCAGCTTGGTGAGGGCAAGATCAATGCCTACCGCGCCCTGACCGAGACCAATGCCAGCATCACACCCGCACTCAAGCTTGAGCTTTTTGGCCAGGAACCGCCCAATGATGCCAATGAAAATCTGGCTGTCGAACCCGGGGAAAGCTTTAGCCTCAATCTCAAACTCCGCAATTACACTGAGTTTTCGGCAGATGGGACTTTTGTGCTCAGCAGCAATGACCCCGATCTGCAGATCCTGAGCTCCACCCTTCAGGCCAGCATCCCCCAGGATGAGTTTTTTATGCTGGAAGATGCTTTTGAGATCCTTGTGGCAGAAGATGTCGACTCTCATTATGCCAGTTTTACTCTGAATGTCTCATCCTCTTTGCCACTACATGCCGGCTCCTCGCTCAGCTTTGAGGTGCTCATCCAAAATGGCGGCATCTTTGTCTGGGAAGCCAAAGCAGGTGCCAGAGATCAAAGCGGCACTTTTTTGAAAAACCAGCTTATCTCCCAAGATCGGCAAGTGATATATGGCACATCCCTTCCAGCCTCTTTCAAGGATTTTGAGGCCGTATTTCTATCCTTTGGCGCCATCGGAACTCATATGCAAAGGCTGAACGAAGCCTGGATCTATGAGGCCATGCGGGATTACCTCCTGGAAGGCGGCAAGCTCTATGTGGAAGGAGCAGATGCCATCGGCTTTGATCTGGCTTACTTTCTGGCTCTGGAAGCAGGAGGCAATGGCGCTCACACCGTGCTTTGGCCTCTTTTGGGAATCAGTAATGCCACGGATGGCTATACCAATCCCATCAACCTCCTGGGCGGCGCACTGCCCTTTAGTGATCTGGTTTTTAGCGCTTCAAACCAGCAAAACGTGACTTACATCGATCTCTTTGATCCCCACCCCCTCTGGGGACATATCGCCTTTACCGAAGAAAGCTATGGCACAGTCGGCATTGCCTCAGCAGGAGAATATGGACAAAAAAGCATGGTCTTCAGCTATGCCCTGGCCGAATTGCAAGACTCAGCAGAGCCCAATACCAGAGCCAATCTGCTGCAGGATATCCTGATCTGGTTTATGGACGCACCCCAAGTGCAGCTCTATGCCTTGCCCCCTGGTCTTGAACTGAGCTGGCAACCCATCCCCCTGGCGCGAGCCTATCGCATCTTCCATAGCGATCAACCCCTGGGCGATTGGGAAATACTGATCGACAATCATCCCGATAACTCTCTGCAGATAGACCCTCTTTTGCAAAGAGAATTTTACCGGGTGCAAGCACTACCCTGATAAGATGATCTGCCCAGAGCAAAGTCGCAGCCGGCCTGGGTTTAAAGTGCTATCCGCTTAGTTTCTCTCTGCTCGGCCCGCCGGAGCTAAGCCAAAGTCATCGGGACATCAAGTCGGGATCTTCGTCCGGGCAGACGAGGATCGTGAGATGATCTCAAGAGCAGGGTGAGCTGAGTTACTTGGGTTTGAATGCCCTGGAGATCACCTTTTAGGTCATACAGAATTGCTGCGCAATTTTGCGGGGACCCATGACATCCTGGAGCATTGCTTAGTGATTTCTTATCACTTTGGTATATCGACAATATCTATCTGGCAGAATTGCCCACCAGCATGGATACCATCAACGATCTCAGTATCTCCAACGATGGCACAAACCTCATTCTGAACTGAACCGCCGTGGATAATGCAAGCTGGTACTACTTCTATGCTGATGATGATCCTCAGGCTGAATTCACGCCATTGGGCTGGGCCAGAGAAACCCAGTCCATAATCCCATTGTCCAGTTTGGAATCAATGGGATTCACCGACAAAATCTTCGTAAAAGTTACAGCCGGCGCCGGCCCCTTTCCCTCCTTTGACGAGAGTCTCTGGGCAAGCCCGGCAAAAAAGGAATAAACGCTGCCTCGCAGCTTTCCGCTAAATCTGCCCCCGATGTCACAGCCGGGGGTTATGTGGCTTGACCAGAATGAACCATCTTGAGTGGTATCAGGTGAATCACGCCAAGATTGCCTTGACAAACTGCTCTGTCTTCCAAACTTGCCCTAAGTCTGGAATAAAAGATGAAAGTAGAGGTTTTTTTGATGGAGAAACTTTTAGAAATCAGCATAACGAGACTGTTTCATGGTGATTTGACCCTGCTCAGGGATCTGAAACTAACGGTGCACAAAGGTGAGCGGATCTTGATCGTGGGCCCCACCGGCAAGGGCAAAAGTTCGCTTTTAAACACCCTGAATTTGATGAATCAAAGCTATGAGGGCGAGATCATCTTTGATGGTAAGACCTTGCAGGAATACCGCCCCCATCTGCTGCGCACCAGGATCTGCATGGTGATGCAAGAGCCCTTTTTGGGAGACGGCACCGTGCAGGAGGTGCTGGATGAACCGCTCTCATATTCGGCCATAAATTCCGGTGATCACGATAACCGCGAGGGCAGGATCAAGGGACTTTTTGAAAACTTCCAATTGCCCCTCAGCTATCTGGACAAGCCGGCAGATCAGCTCTCCGGCGGAGAAAAACAGCGGGTTGCCCTGATCCGGGCACTGCTGCTCAGGCCGCAAATACTACTGCTGGATGAGATCTCCTCTGCGCTGGATCAAAAGACTTCCGCCATCATCTCCAAATGTATCTTCGATAGCTACCCCGGCTCTGTGATTGCCATTTCCCATGACCCGCTCTGGCAGGACTATTGGAACCGGATCTGGACCCTGGAAGACGGCACAATCATCGATAACAAGGAGCAAAACTAATGGATATCAGCTATATCGGTCTGGCTTTTGCCCTGATTTTACTCATCTATCCGATCCTGATCTTCTCACATCTAAAGCTCCAGCTCACTTCGCAACTCTTCGTATCCTTTGGCAGGATGATACTTCAGCTCAGCCTGATGGGGGTCTGGCTCCAGTTTCTTTTCAATCAGGAAAGCGGCTGGCTGACCCTGCTCTGGATGCTGGTGATGGTGGCAAACGCCATTGTTACACTGAGGAGCAGGCTGAAATTTCAACGCAAGATCCTTTTGCCCATCCTCAGCGCTGCCCTCCTGTCCACCAGCCTGATCATCATGCCCTGGATCCTGGTCATGATCATACGCCCCAGTCCACTCTTTGCGCCGATGTATGCCATCCCCATCTACGGCATGGTCTTGGGCAACAGCATGAATAGCTGTGCGCTGGCTCTGGAACGCTTTGAAAGCAGTATGAGTGACAATTGGAAAGCATATTTCACCCGCATCAGCCTGGGTGCAAATCTCTGGGAAGCCGCCCTGCCCTCGTTTCGCAAGGCCATGCATACTTCGCTTTTGCCCCAGCTGCTCAATATCGCTTCCATGGGCGTGGTGAGCCTGCCGGGAATGATGACCGGTCAGATCCTGGGTGGCGCCAGCCCCCTCGTGGCCATCAAATATCAGATGATGATCATGATCGCCATCTTCTCCGGAGTCTGCATCACAAACTACACGGTGATCCGCCTTTATCTGAAAAGGCGCTTTGATAAATTTTACCTTCCCCTCAGTGATTCCTGATGGCCGGGCATAGCTTGATACTGGTCAGGGGCTAAGGCTATGATGTATCTCGCCCTGAGTGTCCTGTGCTCGGTGTTGATCGCAAATTTCCTGATGGTGGTGGGCAGGAAGGGTTCGCTCAGCATGCTGCCCATCTTTTTGGGCAATTACTTTGTGGCCAGCCTCAGTGGAGCTTTTACCGTATTTTCCCGGCCTGCAACCGCTTCCGGCTTTGACATCGGCTTTGGGATCATGACCGGAGCCTTCTTTCTGGCAAATTTTTGGGTGTATCAAAAGTGTATCCTGGTCAATGGCCTTTCCCTATCCGTCGGCGCTATGCGCATCGCCATGATCCTGCCGATCTTGATCGCACTGATCTTTTTTGGGGAAAAGCTCAGCCTGCTAAATCTGGCCGGCATCATCCTGGGCCTCGCCGCCTTTAGCCTGAGGGCTGATCCCAAGGCGTTGAAAAACTTCCTCTGGATCCTGGCGCTCTTTGCCATCAGTGGCTTTACCGATGCCAGCACCAAGATATTTAAGGAACTGGGCTCGGGCAATGAAGCGCTCTTTGTCTATCTGATCTTCAGCTCTGCCTTTGTCTATACCCTG
>CAZWUD010000044.1:0-8722 GCA_964637055.1 uncultured Candidatus Cloacimonadota bacterium | reverse complement strand
CATCGGCCATCACCGGGTCCACGGCGATCAGGCAATCTGTATCGGCAAAGGCATCAATGGCTTCCAGGACGGTATCCACTTGATCAGGATTTCCCAAAAAGCCGCTGTAGATAGCGGAAAATTTGAGGCCGAGCTGTTGCCAGTGGGCGATTGAGTCTTTCATAAAAGCGCTGGTATCCAGACCGCGATAGCCGGCGAAACAGGTATTGCCCGAAAGCAGGGCTGTGGGCAGGGCGCTGACGCGGATGCCGTAGCGATACATGAGCGGAATGATGGCCATCAGAGAGGTATTGCCGATGCCGGAAAGATCGTGAATGGCCAGCAGGCTCTTATTCATCGCGCACTCCGGTGAGGGGGATTTCGATCTGGTAAATCTGCTCACCTTGCAGGTCCAGGGTTTGGATCAAGAGGCTGCCATCCAGGCGCTTCAGGATGTTGTAGTGATGGGTCTTGATAAAGAATTGGCTGTGAGGACTGGGGCTGCCCATCTCTCTGAGGGGAGCTCCGCCGCCGCCGGTGACGAGATAGTGGATCCCGTCAAAGACCAGGTGTTCAAAGCTGTGTTCATGTCCGCTGATGACGGCCATAACCTCATATCTTTTCAGGAGATTGGGTAGAAAAAGCTCGAGCCCCAGCTCCTGGCCATGAGCGCCTGAACTGAAGACGGGGTGGTGCAAAAAGATGATCACGGGCAGGCTGGCAAATTTCAGCTCCTGCTGCAGCCAAAGGTATTGATCAGTCGCTGGTAAAAGGGAGATATTGCTATCCAGGATGATGTATTTGAGGGAGTCGTGGGTCACGCTGTAATGGCTGCGGTCGCCGAGCTGCGGGAAGTTTTTCAAAAAGAGATCCAGATCACGCTCGTGGTTGCCGCGCACGGGGTAAAAATCTCCGCTGAGGGGCCGGATGATATCTTTGAAGCGGTCAAACTCGGCCTGGCGGACGCCTCTCCGGTTCAGGTCTCCGGTGTGAAACACTGCGCTGAGGGGGAGCTCGCGCACTTGGTCAATCAGACTGCGGTGCACGTCGGGATTACTGCGGGTGTCACCATAGATTAGGACATCGGCGTGGAGGATGAGGATTCCGAAAAGGAGCAGGCAAATCAGCAGGGATCGGCGCATCAGTTTAGCTGTTCATAGACCTTTTGCAGAGCCTGCAGGTCTTCCCAGGCGGGGCGTTTCCAATTGGGATTGCGCAGGAGTGCAGCGGGGTGGTAACTCACAAAGGCGGTGACGCCCATAAAGTTATGCTGGTCTAGCCGGAGCGTGCCGAGGCTCTCAGTTCTGCCCAGGAGGCTTTGAGCGGCTACCAGTCCCATGATCAGCAAAAGCCGGGGCCGGATGATCTGGATCTGCTCCACCAGATAGGGCATGCAGGCCATACGCTCATCTGAAGAGGGATTGCGGTTTCCGGGGGGACGGCATTTGCAGATATTTGCGATGTAAACCTCTTCACGCCGGATGGAGATGGCGGCCAGCATCTTGTCTAAAAGCTGTCCGGCCTGGCCTACAAAGGGTCTGCCGCTTTTGTTCTCTTTGTCGCCGGGTGCTTCTCCGATCAGCATCAGTTTGGCGTTTGGATTGCCCTCGCCATAGACCAGGTGGATTCTGCCCTCGGCCAGGGGGCATTTGGCGCAGTCGGCATATTCCCTGGCTTTGGATTCCAGGAGAGCCGCTTTGTCGATGGGCTCGGCTTTGTCCTGATCCCCAAAGCTCGGGGAATCATAGCTTTGGGGTGAATCAGGGTCCAGAAAGAGCTGGCTGACGCCGCTCTGTTTCAGGAGTTCAAGATATTGTAGTAAGGCACGGCGTGACATTTACTTATCATCGTCGTCGTCATCGTCATTGATATCGTCGAGCTCATCGTCGTCGTCTTCGGTGCTGGCAAAGGGATCTTTGACCACTTCCAGGCTGTCATATTCCGAGACATCGGTGGCTTCGAGTTCGCGTACGAAGCGGGCAGAATCGTCGATGGTTTCTCCGGCGAATTCGGCGCCCTCTTCCTCTTCTTCATACTTGGCGCGCTCGGCGGCCAGGATGCGCTCGGCTTCTTCCAGTTCGCTCACATAGTCCGGCACTTCGTTGTCGGCCACGTGTTCCATGGCCAGCACGGTGATCTTTTTGTCAAACTTCTGCTTTACAAAGCTGGGGAAGTTGTTGATGCGGTGTGCTTCCAATTTGGAAAGCAGGCAATAGAGGTAAGTCATATTACCTTTTTCCAGGAAGTCTTCAATCTTTTTGTCTATCATTATTGCTCCTGTTGCAGGAAGTCCTGCATGGGGTTCTGGTATCGGGAAACCCGGTTTTCCTCTGCTTTGATGATGGCCATGACGTCATTGACGGCATCTTTGAGCTCATCATTCAGAACCAAGTAGTCATATTCCGGGATACAGTGTAACTCTTGCTCTGCGGTTTTCAATCTGCGCTGTATATCATCATTGGAATTGGTTCCTCGCTTGATCAGCCGCTCTTGCAGGACCTGCATTGAGGGCGGGATGATGAAGATCTTCACGCAGGGGACATCGCTCGCCGCAATCTGGGAAGCGCCTTGCACATCTATATCCATGATCACGTGATGTCCCAATTCCAGGCGGGATTTGATGTAGCTGATCGAGGTGCCATACCAGCTTTTGCCAAAGACCTTGGCATATTCCAAAAAGTCTTTGCTATCGATGCGGGCCTGAAACTGGGCTTCATCCACAAAGTGGTAGTGAATCCCATTGCGTTCGTGTCCGCGCGGGGCACGGGTCGTGTAGCTCACTGAATAGTCGATATTATCTGCCCGCTTCAGGATCTCGGTCAAGATGGTGCTCTTTCCTCCTCCTGAGGGGGCAGACAATACGATCAGAAAGCTCTTGCTTTTCTTTATCAAAATCCGGCCTTGGATATCGGCCTATTCGGGGATGATATTTTTGTATTCGACGGCGCTGAGAAGATTGTCCAGCTCGTCTTTGATGTTAAGGCGAATCTTCATGATCCAGCCGTCTTCATAGGGGCTTTTATTGATCAAATCCGGGCTGTCCTCGAGGTCGCTATTGCGCTCGGTAATCTTTCCGGACAAGGGGGAGATCATATCTTCTACCGCTTTGACCGCTTCAATGGAGCCGCAAGGCTCTCCAGCGGAAACCTTCATGCCGACATCCGGCAATTCGACAAAGACGATATCGCCCAGCTCATGCTGTGCAAAATCACTGATACCGATGGTGGCTACATCACCATCTACTCTCACCCATTCATGACTTTCGGTATAGAACAGATCGTCCATAATTTTCATAGTATTCTCCATCTGTGAGTTTTAGTTTTCTGTGTCAAGACTGACACAGGGCACATTGTGTCAAGTGCAAAAGTCAAAAGAACTTCCGCCCAGCCTTACAGGGCTTCAAATGTGGCGGTGAAGTGACGCATGATCGGAGCCTCATACTTGATCTTGAGGCCGCGATAGCTTTGCCGCTTTTCCCAGATCTGCTTCAGGCCCCAAACCACTAAATCCATGTGGTTATTGGTATAGACCCGACGCGGGATGGCCAGACGCAAAAGCTCCATTTTTGGGGGGCGTTCCTCACGGGTGACGGGATCACGGTCTGCCAAAACGGTGCCGATCTCCACGCCGCGCACACCTGCTTCCACATAAAGCGCTGCGCCCAGGACTTGAGCCGGATACTGGGTTTGCGGAATCTGCGGGAAAAAGGCCTTGGAATCCACAAAGACGGCATGGCCGCCGGTGGGTTTCACGATGGGGATGCCGAGGGCGCTGATCTGCTCGCCCAGATACGCCACTTGCGAGATGCGGGCCTGCAGATATTCAAATTCGGTGCCATCGATGAGGCCGGCTGCGAGGGCGTCCATATCCCGTCCGCTCATGCCGCCATAGGTGATGTATCCCTCAAACAGGATGCTGAAAGTGCAGCAAGCTTGATAGATTTCCTGAGAGCGCAGGGCAATGAATCCACCGATATTGACGATGGCATCCTTTTTGGCGCTCATGGTCATGCCGTCGGCATAGCTAAACATCTCACGCACGATCTCTTTGATGCTCTTGTCCTGATAGCCGTCCTCGCGCACTTTGATGAAGTATGCGTTTTCGGCAAAGCGGGCGGAATCAAAGAAGAGCGGGATACCATGCTTTTTGCAGATGGCGGATACGGCCTTGATATTGGCCATTGAGACGGGCTGTCCGCCGCCGGTATTACAGGTGACGGTATGCACCACAAAGGGGATCTTTTCCACGCCGTATTTGGCGATGCAGGCCTCAAGCTTGCCCAGGTCGATATTGCCCTTGAAAGGCACTTCCAGAGACATATCGCTGGCTTCGTCGATGGTGCAATCCACCGCGGTGGCCTTGCGAAATTCGATATGCCCTTTTGTGGTATCAAAATGAGCGTTTCCGGGAACGATGTCCCCCGCCTTTAGTAAAGCGGAAAAGAGGACGTTTTCTGCCGCGCGTCCCTGGTGAGTGGGCAGCACATAAGGAAAGCCCAAAAGCTCGGTGATGGTGTCCTTCATTCTGTGATAGCTGCGCGAGCCACCATAGCTCTCATCGCCCTGCATCATGGCCGACCATTGGTGATCACTCATGGCGCCGGTGCCGGAGTCGGTCAGAAGGTCGATATACACGTCTTCTGCTCTTATTTGGAAGAGGTTATACTCGGCTTCTTTGATCTTTGCTTCACGCTCGGCTCTAGTGAGCATCTTGAGGGGTTCGACCATTTTGATGCGCCAGGGTTCGGCATAGGGTTGCTTGTTCATGTTTTCTCCATTTATATCTTATTTTTTGTATTTCAGAGGGATTTTGATATATAATAGCAAAGTCCAGCATGGGCATATTATGTCAAATCTTTTTTGTGTCTTCATTTTTATTATTATAGCCTCAAATGCAAAAAGCTAACAATTTATTTTAGCTATCAGCAGCGGCATCCTGACCCACATAAAAGCTTAGATGCAAGAATCATTTGACAATAAATGCGCTGTGTTTTAAACTTACCCGAGGAGCTTTAGATGAGAATTTATCATGATCTTGGCAAAGTCGGCATGCTGCTTTTGATCCTTGTGATCAGCTTTAGCGCGTCAATGCTGACTGCTGAAACGATGCTGTCGGAGGCAGAGCTGGAGGTCTTGACCCAGATGCTGGCAGAGGCTGAACTGAATGTGGAACACACCGGATTTTACCGGGATTGGGACCTTTCCACCGAGGCCAAATCTTCGTGGCACATGGAGGTCCTGGGCGGTGGACTGGACGCCCTTTCCAAGATTGATGAACTGCGGGCCCTGATGGCAGAGCGGGAGCTTGATGCGGTGCTCAACGGCCTCTATCAGATCGCGTGGGACACCCAGGCGGATTTCCGGAAGGCCACGCCGCTGGATTTTAAGAATCCCAAAGCGCTTTTTCGCTATGTGGAAAGCTCCTTTGCTAAGATCGAGAAAGACTTTGACGCCGCCTTCGCTACACTCACGGATGCCCAATCAGACAGCCTTTGCTCCTTTTTGATGCAATCCATGGCCGAAGATGAAGAAAGCTGCCGCCAGTTTCTGGAAAGCCGCGGACTTAGCTATCTGGAAGATATTGAGATCCCGCAGTTTATCCCGCTGATCAAAAGCGTGGACTGGGCTCACCTCGCCAAAGCCGGCGCCGGGATGCAGAGGCTGCAAGAGCAGATCTCAGAGTACCGTCCCCAAAACTCCCGCATCAGATATCACAAAAGCCGCTTTGGTCTGATGATCATGGGCAGCACGGGAAATGACATCTACAGTTCCGAGAGCCTCAAAGCCCTGCGTGATATGCCGATCTGCCTGCTCATCGAGCCTGATGGCAATGACATCTACCAGTGCGATTTTAGCACCGGCAAAGATCATCCCTTTTTCATCCACATAGACCATGGGGGAAATGACCTCTACCGCTCAAGCGAACCATCTTTCTTTGCCTTTCGCGGCATCGGCCTTTCCCGGGATCACGAGGGCGATGACATTTACCAACTCAGTGACTTTTCCTTTGCCGCTATGCTGGGCATCCAGGTGCACATAGATGACGCCGGTGCAGACAGTTACCGGGGCGGGCTCTTCTCTCAAGCCGCGGGGATAGCCGGCATCAGCATTCTGGCAGATCTGGATGGCAATGATTCTTACAGTGCTCACGCCGCGTCTCAGGCTTTTGGCTCCACTCTGGGCGTGGGGCTTTTGGCAGATTACGCCGGCGCCGATACTTACTATCTGGGCGGCAAATACTTCCACGCTCCGCTGATGCCAGATGACTATCGCACGATGGGTCAGGGCATGGGTTTTGGGATGCGTCCCCACTTGGCGGGCGGTCTGGGCTTTCTCTATGACCGCGCGGGCAATGACAAATATCTGGGCGGAGTCTATGCTCAGGGCGTCGGTTATTGGTATGCCACCGGACTTTTGATAGACGAAGGCGGCAATGACGTCTATAATGCCATCTATTACCCTCAGGGTTCCGGCATTCACATGGCCAGTGGTATCCTCTACGACCACGAGGGAAATGATGCATATTACAGTCGCCACGGCCCCGGTCAGGGTGCCGGGCATGACTGGAGTTTTGGCCTTTTCATAGACGCCGGGGGTGATGATGCTTATTCCATCGAAGGCGGCAATGGATTGGGACTCACAAATTCCCTTGGCATCTTTGTGGACAGGGCCGGCAATGACCGCTATGAACGCCAGCATCCGCAGAGCTATGGCTATGCTAATTATACCCGAAATACCGGCGGCATCGGCCTCTTTCTGGACGCGGGCGGTGAGGACAAATATCCTTCTTCCGAGCAGAGCAATAACAGCACCTGGCAACAGGGGACTTACGGACTGGGGCGCGATCTGGAGCTTTATCCAACTGAGGAGGAAACAGCCGGCGCTGCTAAAATCAAGCAAGATCCCCCACCCTCTGCAGATGCCGGAATCAGCGAGATCTTTGACGCCGCAGCAGAGTGGGAAGTGGGCTCTGCGGTAGACCGGGTTCGCGCTGCCCGTACCATGCTCAATGAGCGCGCCGGGGAAGCAGGGGACTACATCCTGGAGCACAAACTGGCCAATGATTCCGGCCTGGAATACCGCGCTCTGGCGGCCTTCACCGGGGACAATCCGGATTTCAAGGACCTGCTTTTGGGCTACGTAAACGATTCTGATTCGCTAAAGGCAAAGACGGCGATTTCGCTTTTGGCCCAAGAGCAGGATTTGCGAATCCTGCCACACTTGGCGGAACACATCGAGGCCGGCAGATATCTATCCACCTGCATCTCTGCACTGGCCTATCTGGATGACCTCAGAAGCCTGAGTCTCCTGGTTTCTCTGCAGGATCAAGAGGATGAACGGCTCCGTTTTTTGGTGGCCAGATCCCTTAGTTTAAACACGAGTAAAATCGCCAAAACTGCGCTTGAAGATTTCCGGGAAGATCCATCTTTCCTGATTCAAGCCCTAATCCGAAAACAATTAAAGGAAGAATTATGATCCCACAAAAACAGATCTTTGAAGACTATCTCACGGCGCGGGGGCTGCCGGAGATCCCGCGCTTGATGGGTCACTTTGAACATTATCACAAGCTTTTACAAGAACATAACAAAGAAGTGAATCTGGTTTCACGCAAGATGCATCCGGACAAGTATTGGGTGCAGCATTTCCTTGACAGCTTGATGGCTACAGAATGTTTGGACTTTACAGATAAGACCGTTTTGGACTTCGGTTCCGGCGGTGGTTTGCCTGGAATACCCATCAAGCTGGTGCAGCCTGATTTTGAACTGGTGCTTTTGGACAGCATCAATAAAAAGACCAAAGCCATGGCGGATATCATCGAAGCGATGTCTCTGCCCAAGACCAGCGTGGAGTGTTCGAGGTTGGAAGACTATGCTTTCATACCCCGGCGCCCCAGTTTTGACCTCATTATATGTCGGGCAGTGGCCTTGCAGGAGCGCTACCATTCGCCCTTGCGCAGACTGCTGAAGCCATCCGGCCATCTGGTGATGTACAAGTCCCACACGATGACTGATCTGGAGGGGATACGCTACAAAGAGATTCTGAGCCGAGAAGACGAACATTTGGGCTTTCGCCGCTTCGTCTCGATTGCCCAGCGTGACCTGATGAAACGATAAAAAGGAAGATTTGATATATTAGTATGGCAAAGATAATAACGATTGTAAACCAAAAAGGCGGAGTGGGCAAGACCACCACCACGGTGAATCTTGCGGCCGCATTGGCAGTGCTGGAAAAGCGCAGTCTGCTGATCGATTTTGATCCTCAGGGCAATGCCTCCAGCGGCGTGGGGATCGAAAAAGACAAGGTGGATCTACAGGTCTATGACGCCCTCATCGGCCGGGCCCCGCTCTCCGATTGCATCCTACCCACCAGCACCGAGGGCCTTTTCTGCGTACCTGGCAATATCAACCTCACCGGCGCCGAGATCGAGCTGGTGCACGAATTTGCCCGTGAACACAAGCTCAAAGAAGCGCTTCAGCCGATCCTGCAGGATTGGGACTTCATCCTGATCGACTGCCCGCCCTCACTGGGGCTTTTGACCGTGAATGCCATGACCGCAGCCACCGACGTGATCGTGCCCATCCAATGTGAATATTACGCGCTGGAAGGGGTCAGCCAGCTCCTCACCACCATCCGCCTGATCCAGAAAAACCTGAATCCCGGCCTGGATATCATGGGCATTTTGCTCACGATGTTTGACAAACGGGTCAATCTCTCCATGCAGGTGGCCAAAGAGGTGCACCGCT
>CAZWUD010000043.1:0-8819 GCA_964637055.1 uncultured Candidatus Cloacimonadota bacterium | reverse complement strand
TGGGTGACGTGATGGGCGATATTTCCACCCGTCGCGGACGCATCATGGGCATGGAGCAGCGTGGCAAAAAGCAGTATCTGAATGCCCAGATGCCTATGGCAGAGATGTTTGCCTACTATCCTGCACTGAAGTCCTTTACTCAGGGCAGAGGTCGCTTTACTCAGGAATTCTCACATTACGAAAGAGTCCCGGAAGAGATCACGCAAAAAGTGGTTGCAGCCTGGCAGGATAACGATAGTTAGAAAGATAGAGAGGTATAAATGTCCGGACACAATAAGTGGAGTTCGATCAAGCATAAAAAAGGTGCTGCCGATGCTAAACGTGGCAGGATCTTTACCCGCATTGTAAAAGAGATTATACTTGCTGCCAAAAGCGGTGGTGGTGACCCTGAGACCAATCCGCGCTTGCGCACGGCCATCCTCACCGCTAAAAATGCCAACATGCCCCGAGATAACATCGAGCGTGCCATCAAGCGCGGAACCGGTGAGATCGAAGGGGTGAACTATGAAGAATTCACTTACGAAGGATACGGCCAAAATGGAGTCGGCATCGTGGTTGACGTGATGACCGATAACAAGAACCGCACTGTGGCCGAAGTCCGTCACGTATTCTCAAAATATGGCGGCAATCTGGCAGAAACCGGAGCCGTAGCATGGAATTTTGAATACAAAGGCTATTTCGAGGTCCCCGTGGCGGGCCTGGAAGAGGAAGAATTCATGCTACAAGCGCTGGAAGCAGGAGCGGATGATGTGCAAACCGGAGAGGAGTATTTTGAAGTATATACTTCTCCCACAGAGTTTCACACTGTCTTGGGAAATATGGAAGAAGCCGGATTCTCGGTGGAAAACGCCGAGCTTACCAGAATTCCCAAAAACACAATCAATGCTGATGATGTGGCTCCGAAACTGCTGAAGCTGATTGATATGCTTGAAGATCTGGACGACGTCCAAAAGGTCTATGCCAATTTTGAGATTTCAGATGAGGTGATGGCAGAGTTGTCTCAGGACTAGATATTAATGATAATTGTGGGCATTGATCCCGGGAGCCGCTTTTGCGGCTATGGGCTCATCCAGACAGATCAATATAAAGTAATAGCTGCGGGTTGCGACGTTTTCGATGTGACCAGCGAGCCGACTTTGGGAGCAAGGCTGACGGCGCTTTTCGCAGGCATCTGCGGGATCTTGGATGAACACAAGCCCGATTTTGCCGCAGTGGAGAGCATGTTTTTTCAGAAGCACATCAAGAGCATCTTCACCTTGGGTCACGCCCGGGGAGTGATACTCCTGGCTTTGGCACAAAGGGGAATCCCGATCGTGGAATACAGCCCCAGAGAAGTAAAAAAAGCAGTCGTGGGCAATGGAAACGCCAGCAAAGAGCAGGTGAGATACATGATTCAGAAGATCTATCACCTGCAGGAAGGCAAGCAACGTGATGACGCCTATGACGCTCTGGCCATTGCCACTACACACTATAACCGAATAAAATGGGATAAATTGCAATGATCCATTACATTAGAGGCATACTCAAACAAAAAAGTCCGATGGAAGCGGTGATTGAGACCATGGGCATCGGCTGGGAGATAAAGATCCCTGTATCCACCTATGAAAGATTGCCCAAACTGGGGCAGGAGTGCTCACTTTACGCCAGCTTGATCATCTCCCAGGATGATATGCGCATCTACGGCTTCTATACAATCGCCGAGCGCGAGCTTTTTGCCCGCCTTACCTCGGTGAGGGGAATTGGCCCCAAGATTGCCATCTCCATCCTTTCCACACTCAGTATTTCAGCCTTTGTAAAAAGTATCCGTAGTGAGGAAGAGGGGCTGCTCACCAGAGTGCCGGGCATCGGCAAGAAAGGCGCTCAGCGCTTGATCCTGGAGCTCAAGGACAAGGTCCACAAGCTCATGGACTATGTGGATGACAGCCAGTCCATGACGATAGAAGGGCCTCTGCAGGAAGTGGAAAACGCACTGATGGCGTTGGGCTTCAATGCCGCGTCCATTCAGCGTGAATTGCGTTTGCTCAAGGATGATGAGCTAGAGCTACCGGCAGAGCAAATGATCAAAGAAATTATCAAAAGACTGTATCAGAGGGCAAAATGAATTTCCGTTCAGAAGCTTACAGCACAATCCTGAGAGTGTTTAAAAACGGCGATTTCTCCGATGCGCTTTTGCAGCAGAGAGCCAAGAAATTGAAAAAGAGTGGGGAGGATGTCAGCCTCTTTTACACGACCGTCAAAGGCGTGATCAAGATGCGGCAAAAGCTGGACTTTATCCTCTCGCACTATACCGAAGCCAAAAAATATGAAAATACTGATCTGAAGATCAAAATCATGCTCTATCTGGGGCTTTACCAGATCATGTACCTGGACAGCATCCCGCCCCATGCGGCGGTGAATGAGACCGTGGAGCTGGCCAAAGCGACTCTTTCTGACCAGGTGGCAGATTTTGTGAATGCAGTGCTAAGATCCTATCTGAGAGAGGACAAGACCGTCTATCCGGAAGATCCCGCCTTGAGAATTGGCTATGAACACTCCTATCCGCCGGAGCTGATCAAGACCTGGATCGGCATGTTTGGCGAAGAAGACACCGAATATCTGGCGATGTATTTCAATGAAAACCCTGCCTTGCACATTCGGGTAAATTCCACGGCCACCAATGGCGAAAAGCTACAGATCTACTTTAATCGCAGGGACATCCAGATCACACCCTGCCCCGCCAGTAAGATGATGTATACCACTCATCAAGCTGCTGAGGTCTTGGAAGAGGTGGCATTCTCCGAAGGATACTTTTCGGTTCAGGATAGCTCCGCGGCCCTGGTGATAGAGCTTTTGGATCCCAAGCCCGAACAGTCTGTCCTGGATCTTTTTGCTGCACCGGGTGGGAAATGCACTTATATCTCTGAATTGATGCAGAATACCGGTGAAGTGATCGCGGTGGACAAGATCCCCAAGAAGATGAAGCGGCTCAAGCAATCTGCAGACAGACTACAACTGACAAATATCATCCAGATCACCACAGACGCCTTGAAATACGGCCCGGTAGCCCCTGCCTATGACAGGGTCCTGGTGGATGCTCCCTGCTCAGGATGGGGAGTCTTCTCCCGCAAGGCTGATCTCCGGTGGCAGGCTCATAACGACATCCCGGAGCTGATCAAATTGCAGGAAAAGGCGCTGGATCATGCGGCACTTTTTGTCAAACCAGAGGGCTATTTAGTTTACTCCACATGCACCATGAATCCGCAGGAGAATGAGGAACAGATCAAACGCTTTCTGGCCAAAAACCCAAAGTTCCGGCTGGTTCCTGCCGAGCGCTTTATCCCCAAGGAGTATACTGATAAAGGCTTTTTGAAGACCATACCCTTCAAGCATCACATGGATGGCGCGTTTGCCGCCAAGATGCAGAAAACAAAGTGAGGCTGAGATGAGCAATATCAAAGCACAAAAATGCCTATACACCCTTGGCATTGGGCTGGGGATAATCTTCGTCACAGCGTTTCTTTTTGGGCAGATTGTCCTCCCCCTCGTGATTGGCAGACCCCAGAAAGTAATAACGCCGGAAGTGGTGGGCAAAAGCCTGGCTCAGGCAAAGACTTTACTGAAGGACAAGAAGCTGCATGTGGTGGTGAAGGATTCACTTTACAGCGAGACTGCCAAGATCGACCGCGTGCTGGAGCAATCTCCGGCAGCAGGCACAGAACTCAAAGAGGAAGGCACAGTCCATCTGGTGATCAGCAAAGGTAGCAAAATGGTCAAAGTGCCTGATCTCAGAGGAGCCAGTTTTCAGGAAGCCATGATCATTTTGCGCAATTATGATCTGCGCAGCACGATTGCAGATTCCCTATATCATGATGATGTGGCACAAAACGCTGTCTTGCGCTCCAATCCCTCCCCGGGGACTAAAATGGAGAAGAAATCTCTGGTAAAGCTCGTGCTGAGCAGGGGCCCCGAACCCAAGCGGGACAGTCTCAGTAGCCCGGATTACTACTTCCCTGATTATTGATATCTTTGCATTATTGTAGACAGAAATAAAGCCCGTGCTGATTTGCGACGGGCTTTATCTTTGAAATGCAGTAACTTAGAATGCTTTTTGCAGAGCGTTATAGTCCACCTGTTCAGCCAGGGTCTTCAGGTCATCGGTATCTTCAATATCGGTACCATCAACGATGACTGTGACCTTGTTTCCCAATTGTATTGTGATAGAACCGCTTTCCTCTTCTTCATTAAATTCCAGGGTAGCGTTGTTTCCTTTAATGCGGATGGTTCTGGTTCCTCCCACATCGGACATTCCGCCAAACATAGCTGCCAGGCCGCCTAAAAGTCCGCCTGACTGTCCGGCTAGCCCGCCGACAGCAATAGTGATGCTAAATTCCATATCGTCTTTGCTATAGTCACCCGTAGCTGCGATGGAGTTTGCACTGCCAATGATAGCTCCTGCCTGTCCCAGGGATTGGGAGCTCTTATCTTCCAGGGTGAAGCCAGCGGGGGCGTCCGGGATGAATCTCAGCAAATCTCCAGACATCAGTTCACTGATTTTTGTCTGAGCATAGTCCAGCTCATCTTGGGCTTGTGCATATTGCCCTTTATTGAGCATAGCTTTTGCATTGTCCAGGCTTTCGATTGCTTCCGCTTTGGGGTTATCAGCAGCCAGGAGCATGCCGAGTGTGCCGAATACGAAAAGAATCACGATTATTGTAGCCTTTCTTCTCATTTTTTTCTCCTTTGTTATTTACTATACCACGGACCGGACGGGTATGCCAGACCGATTCGCCGCATTATTATTTAAAGTAGTAGTAAAAACCAACGGATGGTATATACGGGATGATATCATCATTGTGATTGTAGGTCATGGGTATCTCTATTGAGAAGTGGAAGCGATCGGAAAATTCCAGTTCAAAGCCCGGACCGACACCGATCGCCCAGCGGTCAACACGCTCCCAAGAACTGGTATTGGGATCTGTAAAGCGCTTTACCTTGCGATATGTGTAGGCCGTTCCTGTCATCAGATAAAAGCGGTATTTCTCGGTTTGTAAGAGATCCCAGAGGTAGTTCATACCAAGTGAGATGGAGTTTTTGCGCGCATCTTTGTAGTCACGATTAATAAAATCAGAATCATTCCAATCCGGATTGCGATCTCCGGTGGAATAAGCGGCAAAAGTGACCTGAAAGGCTCCGGCATCACCCCATTTACGATAACTGTAACCATTGCCGGTAGATGTGCCAAAGTGCAAGCCCATGGCCGTGTTGTAATTTTCTGCTATCAGCAATCCGCTTATCAGCAGAAAGCAGATCAAGAATAGGGTTTTTCTCCGCATTTGAGTCTCCCAAAATCGTTTTCTTCACACTGTAAAACTCTCTGAAATTGTCAAGGTCAAATTCTCAGTATCTTCCGGTATTGGGTGTTTTGGGTGGATCCAAGCATCGGGCAGGGCGGCAATATCGTGGCAGCCTGGCAGTCCGACACAGCCCTGGCTGATGCAGGTGATAAGGCTGTCGAGATCATTGTCATGCAAGGGATTGGGGATTAATCCAGGAGCACATCATAGAGCAATCTGTAGAGCAGCCCGTCGCCGATGGCTTTGACAGCATCACGCTCCGCATTTCGTTCCGCATTTTCACGACTGTTGCCGCCGCTCTTGAGTCCCATATGCTCAATATAATTCACCGTCTTCCCACTTTGAGCATCCAGCAGAGTCAGATGTATATCCGCAAAAGAGCTGTAGTAATCCAGGCTGTCCAAATACTTGCCTTTTTTGGAAAATATCCGAACTTGCAGCAAATACTGAGCGTTCTCGATTTTGGTTGCCAGATCCAGATTCAGATTTGCCAGATAGCCGGCCACCGATTCACGCAATCCGCTTTGATAACCGGAGATGTAAGCATATTCCAGGCATATTTTGGGTCGGCTAATCTTGATGCTCAATCTTTGCGGCACAAAATAAATACTATGCCAGATCTGCAGGGCAGCGGGATTTGATAGCAAGCCGTCGTAGTGATTCCGGTCAAAATACAGATCAATATACTGTTGCTCGGGGAGGCTGTCTAAGCGCATGATATCCAGAGAGAAAGTGCCCGTTTCGTCGCTGAATATAGTGTCAGAGATGCCATCAATGCTTTCCGAACGGAAGCATAGCGGAATGCCGGAGACCTTGTTTCCTGAGGGGTGAACAGTCACATTCCCGGAGACACGAGTGGGCTCGGCAGATCTCGCAATGGCCAGAGTTTCAGGCTCATCCCACGTGCAATATATTTTCCCCGGTAATGCGTGCAGAGCTCTGATGATTTCCGAACCGAGATCCAGCCCCTGATAGCTTAGATTCATATCCAGATAATCCGCAATCTGATCCAGTGCCGAGATCAGGAGTGGGATTCCTGCCGCAGGATTTAGAGCCATGGCCTCATACTCTGCCAAAAGATCAGCAGCTCTGCTCATGGCGGCATCCCTGTCACGGGTTCTCTGTGCCTGATATTCACTTTTGCCAAGACGGTACCAAACCCAATAGTTCCGTTTGTCTTCATAGCTGCGCACCGGGCTGAGGTTATCCAGCCGTGCCCGGGTGGAGCTGCGAATAGAGGAAAGATACTCATTTCTGGCTATTCCAAATGCTTCGCTTTCAGACAAATTGATTTCGGATTCGATCGAAGTCGAGATCTGCATGGCGATATCACGAGTAGCGTGTTCACGGGCGATCTGGTGATAGCCGGGAAGATTGGTCCGCACCACCGTCAGGACTTCGTAATAATCGGGATCATTCCGAAAGTCTGTGATCCACTGAGGTTTCGGGCTATTTGCAGCGCAGGATGCCAAAAACAGGAACACGAGTGAATAAAGCAGATTCTTCATTGTATATAAGAGAGGAAATGATTGGCGATTTTACGGCTGAGATCACCAATGGCTTCATTGGCCATCTCTCCGGCGGATGGTAGCTGGGGCTCAGTTTTTGCCACCAGGGATCTTTGATAAGACTCCAAAGCCCGCTGGTCACCACTGATCACTTCTGCCCAGGTATCCTCAAAATCCACCAGAGAACTGAAGCTGTCCTGGCTCTTGATCCTGCCTGTGGACACATCCACGAGGCTGTAGGATGCCATGATCTGCAGAGAAGCCGTCTTGGTGAAAGTTCTGATTTTGCAGCTAATTTCTTTTTCGCTGCTGCGACTATCCATGTCTTCCTCAATCTCGATACTTGCTGTCTCAGTCTGATCAGAGGAAGATATCTTTGGAGCATTATGGACCAATTGCAGGATCTTTCCGCTGAGCAATTTCTGTGCTCCCAAAAGCTGGCCGATGCTGGCAGCGCTGCTTTCATTGACCAATCCGGAGGCCGTCAATTGCTGCTCATCCAGCAAGACATCTGTCTGAGAGCGGCTGATGATATCCACAAATTCCATGCTCTGCCGATCTTGCAAAATCTGACTGATAATGCGATCCGCCAGCATTTCCTGAATAGCACCATACCTTCCCCGACTGCCGGATTTATCTTCAAAGGGCATGATGGCGATGCGGATCGTCGCTTTCTGGCGGGCGACGTCATAGAGATTGGCGCTGTCTTTGAAGTTTGGGACATAGCTCTGTGCTTTTTTGAATGACCCCGCTGCACTTTTTTGATTTTCACGATCACCGCTCATCATGCTGAGGCGGATGCCTTCCTGATAGTGATATTCCGCAGAATTTGTCCTTGCATTTCTGAGCTCGGTGCTGTAATCTCGAAGATCAAATCGGACTATCTGCCCACTGTCCTGATTGCG
Source organism: uncultured Candidatus Cloacimonadota bacterium (assembly GCA_964637055.1). GTDB lineage: Bacteria > Cloacimonadota > Cloacimonadia > Cloacimonadales > Cloacimonadaceae > UBA5456. Next base: position 1,073 of record CAZWUD010000043.1, on the reverse strand, counting down.
CAGGGCAGGGAGTTTACGGACGGCAGTCTGCAGGGCTTCCAGGGCCTGATATTCACTGACAATCTCCGGCCATTTGCTGTCGTCCCCGCGAGTCATCAAAAAGGCGATCTCGTCCAGATGCTCTTGATTTGCGTGATGATAGGCCTCACTCAGAGTAGCTTGGGCATGAGCGTTGTCCGGCTTTAGATTCAGAGACGCAATCGCCAGATATGAGGCTCTGCTATAATTTCCACGCTCAAGCATCTTCTGAGCTTGATTTTGGAGCTGTTTGTTCTTGGAACAGCCGGCGATTGTCGCCACCAATATCAGTATAAGAATGACTTTCAGGACCAGGGGTATTTTCATTGCAAACCTCAGCTTATTCCTTTTTTACTAAACCTTTGAGTGTCACGGCAACAAGTCTGACAGGTCATGCTCCTTGTCAAGATTGAATTTTTTGGGCTTCGAATAAAAGCTCAGCAGAACTCCCATTTTCAGGCTTACCTTTAGGCTGGTACCGACGATTTAGCTTCCTTGAGGAATTGATCATTTCATCTGCGCATCGCCACAATAAGTAAATGAGCAAAACTGCTCAAAAGATTCCGCAAGCGCCGCTGATTGGTTAGCCTGAGATCATCATGGCATCATCGCAAGGCCATCGTCTGCACAGAGCATGATAGTGCGATGATCTCTACTGAAAGTGGCGATAGTTCCACTGTCAAGGCTGATGCATGCAGAAAAAGATTGACTGTTTTGTCTTTATTGCCAAATTTGTCCTAAACTTGTAAAACACTGTGTTTTATGTAAAACCCTTATTTTAAATCAGGAGTATATATGCGACGCTTAATGATCGCTGTGATCATACTGAGCCTGCTTTTGGGGGCTTGTGGAAAAACCCTTACATCGGGCAAAACCAGGATAACTTTCTGGCACGGCCTCAGCGGCCCTCTGGGTGATACGCTCACTGAGATGATCATTGAGTATAATAGCAGTCAGGATGAGATTGAGGTGATTGCAAACCCGATCAGCAGCTATACTGCGCTGTCCCAGAAGCTGATGGCTTCGATTCAGGCCAAAAAGCAGCCGGATATCGC
>CAZWUD010000042.1:0-8995 GCA_964637055.1 uncultured Candidatus Cloacimonadota bacterium | reverse complement strand
GTCCGGCAAAGGTGTCCTGGTCACAGAACGCGGTGAGATCCCCTTTGCGGAAAATGACGTTTTATACGTGGATCCCGGCATGAAGCATAATTTTAAGAATGTGGGCGATGAGACCCTGAGATTCCTCTGCCTGGTCCCAAATGAAAAACCAAAAGCAAAAAAGAGCCTCAACCCCTTTGCCGATGAAGAGGCAAACGACTGTTAGGCGGAATCTATGAATAAGACAGATAAAAACTATCTCTACAAACTCCTGCGCGTGCCAAGTCCCTCAGGATTTGAGGCCGAAGCGCAAAAGATCACTCGTGAGTTTCTGAAAGGGACTTGTGACGATATCTCCAGTGATATAAATGGCAACCTGATCGCCTTCAAAAGAGGCAAGACAGACACGAGCGTTATGATCGTAGGTCATGCTGATGAGGTTGGGTTTATGATCAACCATGTCGATGAAAACGGCTATCTATATGTGAAACCCCTCGGCGGCATTGATGCAAGCCTCTTGCCAGGTCTGCGTCTGGACATCCACCACGAGGGCAAAGTAGTGCGTGGCATCATCGGCAAAAACGCCCCTCACATGACCTCAAAAGATGCCCCTCCCCAGCTAAAGATGGAAGATGTCTGGATCGATATCGGTGCCAAAGACAAAGACGACGCCCTGACCAAAGTATCCATCGGTGATGTCGCCACATTCCACAGCCAGATTGAAGAATTGGGCAATGATCGGATCGTGAGCAAGGCAACCGACAACAAGGTCGGGGTCTATGTGGCGGCTGCCGTGATGAAAGCTTTGGCCAGGACAGAGCTGGATGTAAATTACTTTGCCGTGGCCTCTGTGGGTGAAGAAACCACAATGAAAGGCGCCAGCACCAGCAGCTATAAAATCGAGCCGGATATCGCCATCGCTGTGGATGTGACATTCACCTCAGACACTCCCGGTGCAGACAAACGCAAGTTTGGAGATGTCAGCCTGGGCAAAGGCCCGACCATCGCTTTGGGAGCCTCCGTGCATCCCGGACTGAACAAAAAACTGCAGGAACTTGCCAAAAAACATAAGATCCCGCTGCAGATAGAGATCACTCCCAGTAGAACAGGCACAGATGCTGACGCTATTCATGCCCAAAGAGGCGGTGTGGCGACTGCGGTGCTGAGCATCCCAAATCGCTATATGCACTCCCCAAATGAGATAGTGAGCCTGAAGGATCTGGATAACGCCGTGAAACTGCTCACGGAATTTGTAAAGAATATCGATGATAAATTTGATCTCAGCAGATAGCTGAGCCAAGCTCAACAGCCCAAATAATAGCATTGGTTGGCTTCAGCCGATGCTTTTTTTTGCCATGATGTTTTCCAGGAAGCCTCTGTGACAGCACCCTCCCCCATTTTTCCCCTATTGAGATCAACTACCTTCAACGGGACTTCATCCCACTTTCATGCTCTGCCCAGGCGATGATCGTGGCTTGAAGTCGATATCAAACTGGCTGATTTGCCCAGGAGAGGATTGTAGCGGAGCTTGCCTAAAGCTCCGAATATTTCGTTTATTTCAAAGGATCGGCAGAATCTCGCCCACTTAGTCCCCTCTATGGGTAAAGAAGTAGGAAGGGCTTGCTTGCTATTATGTACAGTCTCATGGCACCGATGAGGATTTATATAGAAGAAAGTCATTGACGGCATATTGAGACTTGAATTATTATGAAACCAGTTTTCATGATTGTGATTTACTCCAAGATTTGGGACTTAACAGACTTAATTTAAAGCAGGTAATATGAACGAAATCATCACAGTTAAGAACCTCGTTAAGAACTTTGATGACATCACCGCTGTGGACGATATCAGCTTTACGGTCGAAGAGGGCAGTCTGTTTGCTTTCCTGGGACCAAACGGAGCCGGAAAAACGACCACCATCAATGTCATCAGTACGCTTCTGTCTAAGAATTCCGGTGAAGTGACGGTGGCTGGCTATGAGCTGGGAAAGCATGATATGCAAATCAGAGAAACTATCTGCAGCGTTTTTCAGGAAAACATCCTTGATGAATTGCTAACTGTGCGTGAAAACCTAATCCTTAGAGCGGGTCTTTATGGCAGTAGTAAGCAAGAGGCGGCAGAAAGACTGTTGACAGTTTCGGAGCTAATGGGCATCAAGGATATCCTAAAACGTCGCTTTGGAAAACTATCCGGCGGACAGAAGCGGCGGGTGGAGATTGCCAGAGCCTTGATGAGTGATCCCAAAATCCTGATTTTGGATGAACCCACCACCGGTCTTGATCCTCAGATCAGAATCAGTGTTTGGGAAGCTATCCAGAAGCTACAGCGGGAATTGAAGTTAACCGTTTTTCTCACTACCCATTACATGGAAGAAGCAGCTAATGCTGACATGGTGGCGATTATCGATTTTGGTAAAATAGTAGCATACGATACCCCAAACAATCTCAAGGCTATGTACTCCAGCAACATCTTGAAACTGATCCCAAATGATCCTGATCAGATGTCTAAGCTCCTGAAGCAGAGGGGATACATCCCTGTAAAAAGCAATGATATGCTGCAAATAGATGTGAAAAACAGCTTGGAGGCATTGGATCTGCTAAAAGATCTGGAGGGACAATTCACAGCATTCGAAGTTCACAGTAGCAGTATGGATACCTTGTTTATCAATGTTACCGGTCATGCTATCAGAGATAACAAATAGAGGAGGATTGTGATGAATACTATTGTGATATTGGCTACCCGCAACATCAAGCTGTATCTACGTGACCGACTGAGTGTGTTCTTTTCTTTCCTCTCAGCCCTGATAATTATCTTGCTATATGCACTTTTCCTGAGAAACAACATGATAAATAACATTAGTCAGAGTGCAGGTGCGAAACACGCCTCTTGGTTTGTGGATAGCTGGCTGATGGCTGGCATTATAGTGGTAAACTCCATCACTGTATCATTGGGAGTACTGGAACTCATGATTACCGACCAAACAAAAAACAGACTCAGGAGCTTTCTGATCGCACCGATAAAACGTAGTACAGTCGTGACAGGATATCTGGTATCAGCCTGGATAATCGGTACAGCAATCACGTTATTGACCTTTATCCTGGGGGAAATCTATATTGTGCTCAGTGGTGGATCTCTGTTACCCATCCCCAGTATGTTTGCAGTAACGGGCTTAATCGTGCTAAATGTGTTTGCCAATACAAGCATTATCTTTTGCATCGTGACTTTTTTAAAAACCGAAGGTTCATTTCAAACTTTCTGCACTATCATAGGAACGGTACTCGGATTTATCACCGGGATTTATATGCCGATTGGGGTTCTATCTGCTCCCATCAGTCATTTACCAAGCTCGTTCCTGCCACCTATGGAGTAGCGCTGATGAGACAGGTATTTGTGGATGAACCGATGCAACTAATGTTTAGCGGAGCACCTAAAACTGCGGTGTTAGGATTCGAAAAGTTCTTCGGCTCTCAGGTCTTTTGGGGTGACTATCAGTGTAGCCCACTTATTATGATACTGATTCTATTGGCATCCGGATTGCTCTCTATAGCTTGCTCTACTGTGATCTTAAACAGGAAAAAGCGGTAGTTTTCAGTACCTTTTTTACAGATATCAGAATTGTTATCCTGTGTAGGCTGTTTTGCGCTGCGGGTCCACATAATCTATTGATCCTAAATAGATAGCCATATAAACTAATCCTAACGAGCAATCTTTTCAATTCGTGTTAATTGGTGTAAATTCGTGTACTCAAAAATCTACGTTGTTATCAACGGTATCTGCGTGAACCTTGAAATCAGCAGGTTTGGCATGCTACTCTACACACTCTGCGTGAACCAGAAAAACTCCAACAACAATCTGTGTAATCCTAGTGATCCGTGAGAGACAAAATCTGCGCGATCTGCGGAATCTGCGTGCTTAGTCAGCAGCATAAATGGTGTTAACCACAATAAAATTCTTGACGAATTGTCTTTGATATTTGACCTTGCAGACAGTTGAGATTTAAATCCAAATTATATGCGAATGAGCGTCTATCAAGCTTATTATCATATACTTGGACGAAATCGCAGTATAAGCGAATATGTGTTTAATCAAAAAAATAGAATAATAAGGAGAACAAGAGTGGAAAAAATGATGCTTTTGGGCGATGAAGCCCTCGCGCAAGGAGCTCTGGATGCTGGAATCTCAGGATTTTACGGATATCCCGGAACTCCCTCCACCGAGATCATTGAATACGTTCAAAGATCAAAACAAGCTATTGAAAATAAGATTCACCGGACTTGGTCTTCCAATGAAAAGACTGCAATGGAGACGGCTCTGGGCATGAGCTATGCCGGTAAACGCACCATGGTCACCATGAAACACGTGGGCCTGAATGTTGCTGCCGATCCTTTCATGAATTCGGCCATGACCGGCTCCAATGGCGGCCTTTTGATCGCGGTCGCCGATGATCCTTCCATGCACTCATCCCAAAATGAGCAGGATTCCCGCTTCTACAGTCACTTTGCGATGATGCCGTTGCTGGAGCCCTCCAATCAACAGGAATGCTATGACATGGCGTTTTATGGCTTTGAGCTTTCTGAAAAATATCACATCCCCGTGATGATCCGCCTCACCACCCGCCTTTCACACTCCCGCAGCGGTGTGCAAAGAAGGGAGAGTCTGGCTCAAAACCAATTGAAAAAGCCGGATGACCTTTTCCAATTTATGCTGCTGCCCGCTGTAGCCCGCAAAAAATACAAAAAGCTGATCGAAAATCAGAAAAACTTAATGGCTGAATCCCTGAAGAGTCCCTTCAATAGTTTCCAGATGGACACCACTGACTACAGCAAGGGCATCATCACTACTGGCCTGGCCTATAACTATCTGCGCGAAGCTTTTGGCAAAGAGGCCATCCCCTACCCCGTGATCAAGATCTGTCAATTTCCGCCACCCATGAAGCAGATTCACCAGCTCTATGAAAAATGCGAGAGCCTCTATATCTTTGAAGAAGGCATGCCTGTCCTCGAAGAAATGCTCAAAGGTGCCAATTTCAAAGGAACCAAGCCCATTCACGGCAGACTGGACGGGACTCTGGCTCGCGATGGTGAGCTGAACCCAAATAAAGTGGCCGCAGCCCTGGGTATGGAAGATAAATATGGCAAAGACGTCCCTGAGATCGTTACCGGACGCCCGCCTGCCCTTTGCGTGGGCTGTCCTCATGCCGATAGCTTCATCGCTCTGAATAAAGCGATCGAAGAATATGGCAGAGGCCATGTCTTTGGAGATATCGGCTGCTACACTCTGGGCTTTATGCCTCCTTACAACGCCATCAATTCCTGTGTGGATATGGGCGCTTCCATCACCATGGCCAAGGGCGCTGCAGATAGCGGCCTCTTCCCCGCCATCGCCGTGATCGGAGACAGCACTTTTTCCCACAGCGGCATGACCGGGCTTCTGGATTGCGTCTATGACAAATCCAACGTGACGATCGTGATCCTGGACAATAGCACCACGGGAATGACCGGCGGTCAGGATTACACGGCCTTTGGAAAACTGGAAGAAATCTGCCTGGGGCTCGGTGTGGAAAAAGAACACATCCGCACATTCTTCCCCTTTGTGAAAAACCATGAGGAAATGACCCGGATCTACAAAGAAGAGATAGCCTATGAGGGCGTCTCGGTGATTATCCCACGTCGGGAATGCGTGCAGACATTGAAAAAAAGAAACAAAAAGGGGAACAAATAATGAAGAAAGATATCATCCTTGCCGGAGTCGGAGGTCAGGGCATCCTGACTATCGCCACGATCTTGGGAGATGCTGCCCTGAAAAGAGGCTGGCAGCTCAAACAAGCAGAAGTTCATGGAATGAGTCAACGCGGTGGTGATGTGCAAAGCCATCTGCGCCTTTCCGATGAAGAGATCTTCAGCGATCTCATTACGATGGGCGATGCGGATATGATCCTCTCTGTGGAACCCATGGAGTCTTTGCGCTATCTTCCCTATCTGCACAAAGATGGGTGGATTATCACAAATTCCAACCCCTTCAAAAACATCGGTAACTATCCTGAGGAAGACAAGCTCTACACGGAAATCAGGAAAATCAAAAACCATGTGCTCTTTGATGCCGATGCGATCGCCAAAGAGATCAAAGCACCCCGCTCCATGAATATCGTGGTCCTAGGAGCCGCCATCAAACACTTGGGCTTTACCGAAGCAGAGATTGCCCAGAGCATTCAGACCATCTTTGCAAATAAGGGAGACAAGATTGTCCAGGACAATCTGCGCGCCCTCAAAGCCGGGATGGAAGCTAGATAATTCATTAACCTGATAAGATAGGCCCGCTGGATACGGTCTTGTCCAGGCTTGTAAAAGCTAAGACTGTACCCGGCGGGCATTTTCAAACATAATAACAAATGGATAGCCGGGCTAATGTCAGGAGATAGTTAGTAAAACACCGGGAAAAGGCTGAAAAGTCAAGCGCATCATTTCTTTTTTGTATCTGCTGTAACATATATTCAGAGCCCTATTATCTTGTCTATCAAACTCTTCCCGGCATGTCAATAAAAATAGAGCAGAAAGGACTTGACAGGATGAGTCGATATTTTTATGTCGACTGTAGAAAAACAGATTTGTCTAAAGGAGAAGATTTTGGAAGCTATTCCGCTTTTGACCCTAAAGCGCTTGCCGCATTATCTTGAAGTGTTGAGCCACCTTCACGAGACTGGCCAGAAGATGGTCACGGCCACCAAGATTGCGTCTGTCACCGGTGTCCACATGACTCAGGTGCGTAAAGATCTGGCATACACCAAGGTAGTGGGAACTCCCAAGATCGGGCATAATGTGGGTGAGTTGATTTTGGCCATCGAACAATGCCTGAATTGGAATGATGTTTCTTCCTGCTTTTTGGTGGGCGTAGGTCATTTGGGCAAAGCCTTGATGGGTTATTCTGAGCTCAGCAACAAGGGTCTGCGCATCATCGCCGCCTTTGATAACCATCCTGATCTGGCCGGCACCTATTATCAGGGAATCCAGATTCACTCCATGGCCAAGCTTAGTAATCTCTTATCACGCATGCATATACATATTGGGATTTTGACTGTCCCGGCCGAAGCCGCCCAGGAAATTGCCGATGAGATGGTGGCAGGTGGCATCATCGCTATATGGAATTTTACCCCCAGCCGCTTGCAGGTCCCGGAGCATGTTATCGTGGAAAACGTTGATATGAGCTCATCTCTGGCGGTATTGTCCCGACGGGTAGCAGAGCGCTTATACCACTCTGACAGAGATCTTTAGACTATATACCCAAGCCCGGAATATAAATAAATTCAAGAAATATAAAAAACATAAACAGGAGTAACAATGAGTACGCAATACTCTGAAGCCCGCAGTTTCAACAAGGTAATGGAGATCCTGGATCGCTACGATCGCAGCGAAAACAAGATCGTTCCCATTCTGCAAGCAGTTCAGGAAGAATATCGTTATCTTCCTCAGGAAGTGCTCACATTTATCGCCACCTCTCTGGGTGTCTCACCAGCGAGATTATATGGTGTTGCCACCTTTTACAGTCACTTTACTCTGGAACCCAAAGGTAAGCACATTTTGAAGATGTGTGATGGCACAGCCTGCCACGTGAAGGGGTCTTCCAAGGTAATCAACGCAATTCGTGAGCGTCTGGGTCTTACCAACAAAAAGATCACTACAGACGACATGATGTACACCTTTGATACCGTATCCTGCGTGGGAGCCTGTGGTTTGGCTCCGGTGTTGGTGGTGGACGATGAGATACATGGCCAGATCACGCCTCAGGAGGCGCTGGCAATAATTGATAAAATTGATGCAGAGGAGATGGAAAATGCCTAAGCTTGAACAGATTAGGGATCAATATAATGCCGCTCGCGCTCTGTGTGACAAGAGAATCGTGGTTTGTGCCGGCACCGGATGTATCGCCAACGGCTCTATGAAGGTTTTTGATGCCCTCAAAAATGCCATTGAGCTCAGTGGTCTGGAAGTAACTGTATCGCTAAAAAGTGATGATCCTAAAGAACATAAAGAACACGACGTCTATATGATTGGCAGCGGCTGTCAGGGCTTTTGCCAGGTCGGCCCGCTGGTGACTATCGAGCCCAACGACATCATGTATGGCCATGTAAAGCCTGAAGACGCAGAAGAGATCGTGGCCCGCTCCGTGGTCAAAGATGATGTGATCGAACGACTGCTGTATCACAATCCCAAAGATGGCATCCCTTACAAGGGTGTGAAAGAGATTCCTTTCTACGTCAAACAGATGCGTACCGGCCTTAAGGATTGCGGTAATGTGGACCCTGAAAACATCAGTGAATACATCGCACATGACGGCTATTTTGCAGCCCGTAAAGCCTATACACAATACAATGAAGAAGAACTCTGCAAGTTTTATCAAGATAGCGGATTGCGCGGACGCGGCGGTGGTGGATTCCCCGCTGGAACCAAATGGAACTTTGCCCGCATGGCAGATAATCCCAAGAAATATGTGGTGTGTAATGGAGACGAGGGAGACCCCGGTGCCTTTATGGACCGTTCCATCTTGGAAGGCAATCCTCACAGCGTGATCGAAGGAATGTTGATCGCTGCCCGCGCTATCGGAGCTGATGAAGGATATGTCTACGTACGTATGGAATATCCCCTGGCTGTGAAGAGAATTCGCAAAGCCATCGAAAAAGCCGAAGAACTTGGCATTTTGGGTGACAATGTGTTTGGCTCCGGCCAAAGCTTCCGTATTCAGGTGATGGAAGGAGCCGGCGCTTTTGTGTGTGGCGAAGAAACCGCACTTCTGGCCTCCATCGAAGGCAGACGCGGCATGCCCTCACCCAAACCTCCCTTCCCTGCTAATAAAGGCCTCTTTGGCAAACCCACCATCATCAACAACGTGGAAACCCTGGCTCTGGTACCCGTCGTAATGCGGCAGGGCGTGCAAGCCTTCCGCAAAGTGGGAACCGAGAAATCTCCGGGAACCAAAACCTTCGCCCTCACCGGTCACGTGGCCAATACCGGACTCATCGAAG
>CAZWUD010000041.1:0-9155 GCA_964637055.1 uncultured Candidatus Cloacimonadota bacterium | reverse complement strand
CCTAAACCTGAAAATTTGATTCCATTTGATAACTCCCCTAAAACTCCATTTTTAGATTCGTGTAATTAGTGATCTTTCATTCGTGACCATTCGTGGTTTATTCAAATCTGCGGAATCAGCGCTATCTGCGTGCAACTTGAAAGCTCGAAAACCCCACTCGAAAACCTGATTTTAAAAAACTTCTTCTTGACAGCAAAGCGTGGCTCACAAGTATTGAACATAAGTTCACACACAGCATTAAAAATAAGATTATCAAGGAGTTAGGATGGCGCGCCTCAAAAGCCTGCGAACACTGCAAGAATTGCCTGCCGTAAAAGGATTTCGTCCCATGTGGATGAGAGCAAATTTAGCTCAGGCCGTGGTCCTCAAGCTGGAAGAATATGAAGTTTTTCGCCTCATTGACTATGAAGGCATGATCCACGAGGAAGTGGCACAGATGATGAATGTCTCGCGCCCCACCGTCACCCGCATCTATGATAGCGCTCGCAAAAAGCTGGCCAGGGCCTTAGTGGAGGGACGCAGCTTCCTGATCGAGGGTGGAGATGTGCTCCTGAGAAAGAGTTATTACATCTGTGAAGATTGCCAGCATCGCATCATCCTGGCCAGGGGCATCGGCATGCCAGAGATCTGTCCCGCTTGCAATTCAGGGAAGATCCTGTCTTTGGAAGATTGTTTCCTGCGTGGATGCCGCAGATGTCGCCGATGCAGATAATTACAAACATTATACCATAAAATAAAAAACCACCTTAGGAGTTAAAAAATGAAGATTGCAATCCCTACAAGCAATGGAGAAATCTCTGCACACTTTGGGCACTGTGAAGCCTTTGAAGTATTCACTATTGAAGACAAAAAGATAGTCGGCCGCGAAAGCCTTCAGCCTCCGGCGCATGAGCCCGGCAGCCATCCCCGCTTTTTACACGAGCATGGAGTCAAGGTCGTTTTAGCCGGCGGCATGGGCTCCAGGGCTCAGAATCTGATGCAGCAAAACGACATCAAGAGCATCGTGGGGATTGGCCCCAAGCCTTTGGAAGAAATCGTGAACCTTTATCTGCAAGATGAACTTGAGGCCGGCGACAATAGCTGTGATCACTGATGAGAATTGCCATAGCCTCAGGTAAAGGCGGCACCGGAAAGACTACTTTGGCGGTCAATCTGGCCATAAAAGCCGCTGAATCTCAAGATAGCCTGCTGATGGATCTGGATGTGGAAGAGCCCAATGTCGGCATATTCATCACCGGCAAAACTATGGATGATTACCATGCCACCAGAGCCATTCCTCATTGGGATGCCAAGCTTTGCACGCTCTGCGGTAAATGTCCCGGATTGTGCAATTACAATGCCCTTTTGAAACTGGGTGAGACCATCCTGGTCATGCCGGTTTTGTGTCACTCCTGCTATGCCTGTAGCGAACTGTGCCCGGCGGATGCTCTGCCCATGAAAGAGGAACCTTTGGGGCATATCCGCCATATCCGCATGAATAATCTGGACTTTGTTGAGAGCAGGCTGGATGTGGGGCTGGAACAGTCCTCTCCCCTGATCGAGCAATGCCTGGATTATGTGGACCGGAAATTTCCCGATAAAGCTCTGCAGATAATGGATAGCCCTCCCGGCACAGCCTGTGCCATGATCTCGGCCGTGAAACGAGCGGACTATGTGATCCTGGTCAGCGAGCCCACTCCCTTTGGTCTGCATGATCTGAAGCTGGCGGTTGAAACCGTGCGCAAATTGGGTTTGCCCTTTGGCGTGGTGATCAATCGGGACGGTATCGGCAACGACGATATATATCGATATCTGGAGGATGAAAAGATCGAGCTTCTGGCCAAGATAGCACATCAGCGCCGGATCGCAGAACTCTATGCCCGAGGTGCGGTACTATATAAGGAAGTTCCCGAATTTGATGCCGCTCTACAGAAAATCCTGGAAAGAATCGGAGGTCTCTCATGAAAGAAATAGTAATCATCTCCGGAAAAGGCGGAACGGGCAAGAGCTCGATCTGTGCTGCTTTGGCAGACTATCTGCAAAAGGAAATCGTGTTGGCGGATTGCGACGTCGATGCCGCTGATCTGCATTTGATCTTTGATCCCCATAATAGCCAGAGTGAGGATTTTTATAGCGGAGTATTGCCCGTGATCCATCCTGAGAAATGCTCGAATTGCGGTATCTGCGCCAGCATTTGCCGCTTTGATGCCATCCATGTGGTCGATGGTCAACACCAGGTGGTCGAGCTGAATTGCGAAGGCTGCGGCTATTGCTTCCACGTCTGCCCCGAGTCGGCAATTACGTTGATCGATCAGAATATCGGGGAGCACATGATCTCAGAGACCCGTTTCGAATGTGATCTGGTGCATGCCCGTCTGGATATCGGTGCTGATAATTCCGGGAAACTGGTGGCCAAGGTCAAGTCCATCGCCAAAGATCTTTGCAAAAAACAAAACAAAGATTATCTTATCGTAGATGGATCTCCCGGCATCGGTTGTCCGGTGATAGCGTCTCTGGCCGGAGCTGACTATGTGATCTACGTCACAGAAGCCAGTCTCTCGGGTCTCAGTGACCTGAAGCGCGTCTGGGAATTGGTGGACAAATTTCAGATCCCCGGTTCCTGCATCGTGAACAAAGTTGACATCAACCCGGAAGTCGCTGCGGAAATCCACAGATTTTTGGATAGTAAGAAGATTCTGCACTTGGCAGATATCCCCTATAGTGAGGATTTTCCCAAGGCAATCTCAATGGGATATACGATCCTGGAACAAAATAAAGACCGATGGCAGCCCGTTATTGAAAAGACCTGGCAGACCATCAGGGAGAAATTATGAAAATAGTATTTACAGCAACCGGTCAAGATTGGGACGCCAAGATCGATCCCCGCTTTGGCCGCACCGACTACATCCTGCTCTATGATGAAGAAAAGGATGAGCTCAGCGCTATCGACAATCGTGAAATCATGGAAGTAGCCCACGGAGCTGGGCCCAAAACCGCAGAGAAGATTCACGGGCTGAAGCCCGACATCCTGATCACCGGAAATGGCCCCGGCGGAAACGCCGCCTCCGTCCTGAGCGGAATGAATATCAAAATCTACATCAGAGCCGGTGGGATGACTATCCGCGACGCTTACAAAGCCTACAAAAACAACGAACTTCCGGAGGCATAAGATGCCGCGTAATGACGGAACAGGACCCTTTGGCGACGGACGCGGCGGAAGAGGACTCGGCCCCTGTGGCAGAGGAGCTCGAGGCCGTGGTGCCGGAGCTGGACTCGGGCGGCGTGGCGGCTTGAACGATCGCTCACAGACCGTGTATCCCTATGATAAAGAGTCACTTCAAGCTCAAAAGCAAGAGCTGGAAGAACAGATGAAAAGACTTACTGAGGAACTAAATAAAGGATAAGAAATGGCAGACGAAAAAGAAAAAGACTTACAGGTTCAAAAGAATCTGGATAAAATCAAGCATCGCATCATGGTCATGAGTGGCAAAGGCGGCGTGGGCAAAAGCTTTGTCGCCACCAATCTGGCTTACGGTCTGGCCATGCAGGGCAAGACGGTCGGGATCCTGGATTCTGACGTTCATGGACCCTCAGTGGCAAAACTCACGGGCGTGGAAGGCATGCCGATCCCTATGAACGAAAATGGCAAGCCCACCCCCATCAAAGTGCTCTCAAATCTCTATGTACTGTCAGTGGCATCGCTGATCTCCTCAGACGAAAGCGCACTGATCTGGAGAGGCCCGATGAAGATGGCGCTGATCAAGCAATTCTTCAGCGATTTTGAATGGCCGGAGCTGGACTATCTGATCGTGGACCTTCCTCCTGGAACTGGTGATGAGCCGCTTTCAATCGTGCAAACCCTGGGCAATGTGGATGGGGCTGTCATCGTCACCACCCCTCAGGATCTGGCCATCCTGGATGTGAAGAAATCTGTGAACTTTGCCCAGCAACTGAAGCTCCCGATCATCGGCATCGTGGAAAACATGAAGTTTTTCCGCTGTCCCGATTGTGGTAAGACCACCCAGATCTTCAGCGGCAAGGGCATCGAAAAGCTGATCTTTGAGCATCAGCTTGACCTTTTGGGCGAGCTGGAGATGGATCCGAATATCGTGATTTCTGCAGATGAGGGCAAGCCCTTTATCTATTTCTACAATAAAAGTCTCGCTGCTCAAGTCCTGATGGACATGACCCTGAAGGTCATTGAGAAAGTGGAACAAGCATAATATATACCCTTCATCCCTATACAATCGGCTGCAGCCAGTTCGCTGCAGCCTTTTTTGTGCATAGAGAAATGCCGGGCTATGGTTAACCCGGCATTTGATTTATCTTCGGCTTTCAGAAACCGATATACTTAGACATTGAGCTTGAGGGACTCGAGCAGTGCTTTCTGGACCTCAGGCTTTTCTTTGAGATCACTCTCGGCCAGGTAATCAATACGCTGCTGGAATCTATCCTTGAGCAGTGCTTTGTATTCCTGGATATTACCGCGTTTATCCGGATGGTAACGATCATAGTAACCCGGCAGGATCTTCTCGATGGACTCGCGGGTGGGAATCAATGCAGAAGGCAGTGCGTTCCAGGGTTCCCACTCGATCTGATCGGTCAGAATAGCGGTCTGCAGAGTCAGAGAGGTCTTCAGCGGGATGGCCTCCAGCTCGGAATCCGATTCTTTCCAATATCCGCGGGAGTTGAAGCAGTAAAAATCTGCTCCTTCCTCGGCCACGTGTGTAAAGGCTTCGACATCGCGATAGAGCTCATAGACCCGGAAGGGATTGGCATAGGGCTCAAAGACCAGCTTTTTCAGATCTGCTTCGGTGACGTTTTCCGCCCTGTTTCTCTGAGTCATCAAAGCCGCTCCCATGGCCACCGCAAGGTGTTTGTTGGTGAGCTTCAGGATGGGAGGCAGGACGCTGTCTTTCATCAACCAGACCAGGGCCTTGGGGAAGTTGCAACGGTTCACATAATTGCCCAAAAGGCTGCGATCCAGGAGGGATCTTCCGTTTTGATTGCGAAGATCCTGTCCCACGGGCAGACGCTTTCCGTCCAGATTCAGGATGGCGTGGTTCATCACGGCCAGGCAGTGTTTCCAATCCGGATGATCGGTGGGACGGGAGTCTGTCTTGTCAAAGAGGGTGGGCTCCCAGGCGCGGCAGACTTTGTCCTTCAGATCGATCTGGAAGGCATCGTCATGCAGCACGACTTTGGAGAATCCCTTGGGCAGGGTTCCGGCATTGTCATGGGAATTTGTGTGGCTGGATTTGCCGGTTCCGGAAAGTCCATAAAAGGCAATCGAGCGCTTGCCAAAGCTGTGATATCTGGCATCATCGCAGGTGGTAAAATCTATCTCTTTGATCCCGCCATGACAGGCTGCCATGCCGATCCTGATCCCGGAGGTCCAGGCCATGGTGAGGGTTCCCTTTTTGCGCTCGCCAAAATAGCGCATGCCGAGATTTACCATCACGTTGTGCTTTTCATCCACCAGAGCGAGCTGCGGTGCGCCCACGTTGTTATAGAAAGGATCGTCGCAGGTCCATTCGTTGAAAGCGATGATGATGATATCCTGAATGGGAAGCTCGGCGCTCTTGGCATATTCCTCGGCAACCGATTCAAGGGGAGAGAAATTCACAAGCCAATTGAAGACATTGGCTACATCGCTCTCTGTGGTGATGAAAGTAGCTTTGATCATCACATCCGGATCCATGCCCAAAACGGCCTCAGCCTTGATGAGCGGATAGTGTTGCATCTGCCATACCGCCTCACGGAAGTCACCTTCGAGCTTGTTTTTCTTGGAAGCATCCAGACGGTGATAAAAGCGCCTGGCTTTGGCAGTGCGGCCGAGGATATTGCCGTGGCAATCATCCAGGACCTTGGCATCTGCAGGAAGATTGTGCAGTTTCACAAATTCCGGATACATTGGCAGATCCGTGACTGTCACTCCGGGCTGGTTTTTGGCCATTTCATAGGCTTCACGGATGTCGATTTTGCGCACTTTGTGATTGTTCATCAATGTCTCCGCTATTGCGCGGATGGGAGACATAGCTTTGATGTCGCTGTAGTATTGAACACTACTCTTGCTGGCCATCATTCCTCCATTTTATATGCAGTATTTTGGTATCAAATCAAGTGATAGGCACTCAAAAACTCTTTGCTAAAATGTCAAGCTCGTTTTAGATGATCTTCAATTCCTTGCCTATCATGTGGAATTTATCCAGTGCCATATCCAACTGTGCTCTGGTATGAGTAGCCATAAAAGAGCAGCGGATCAGGCAGCCATTTGGCGGAACGGCCGGCGGTATCACGGGATTGATGAAAACTCCCTCTTCGCCGAGCCGGGCCCACATTTTGAAAGCGGTCATCATATCACCCACCACCAGGGGGATGACAGGGGTGCAGCTCAGGCCGGTATCATAACCCATCGCCTTAAAGCTTGCCATCATATAGTCTGTATTTTCCCAGAGACGCTCTATCCTTTCCGGTTCTTCTTCCATGATCTTGATGGCGGCCAGGACGCTGGCAGTGGAAGCCGGAGGCAGGGATGCGCTGAAGATCAGGGCGCGGGATTTGTGCTTCAAATAGTGGATCAGGGGCTCATCAGCCGCGATGAATCCACCCACGGAAGCCAGCGATTTGCTAAAGGTGCCCATGATGAAATCCGTCTTGTCGGTGAGGCCATAGTGTGCGGCAGCGCCGGCTCCCATATCTCCCAAAACACCAAGAGAATGAGCTTCGTCCACCATCAGGTTTGCCCCGTAATTTTGGGCAAGGGCAGAGATCTCGGGCAGCTTTGCGATGTCGCCCTCCATAGAGAAGATCCCATCCACTACGATCAGAGCGTTTTTGCCTTCGATCTTTTTCAGGATCCGCTCCAGCGAGGCCATGTCGTTATGATTATAGCGCAACATGATGCCATCGGACATCTTGCAGCCATCGATGATGGAAGCGTGATCATATCTATCGGTCACGATGTATTCGTTTTTGGCGATAATCGCCGAGAGGCAGCCCACATTTGCCTGATAACCGGTGGGATAGGTCAGAGCAGCTTCTTTGCCCACCAGACGGGCAAGCTCGGCTTCCAGCTCCAGATGAATATCCAGAGTTCCATTGAGAAATCTGGATCCAGCACAACCGCTGCCATACTTTTTCATGGCCTGGATACCGGCTTCTTTGACCTTGGGGTGGGTGGTGAGTCCTAAATAGCTATTTGAGCCCATCATCAGCATTTTCTTGCCGTTACAGATGACTTCTGTATCCTGTTCTGAGCTGATTTCCCGAAAATAGGGATAATATCCCATCGCAATTGCTTTGCGGGCATCAGTAAACTTGTAGCATTTATCTAATATGCTCATTCATGTCCTCTTTTATATGATTCTATATTCTTTCAAGTTTGTGTACAAGACATGTACCAGGGAGTAGATCAAAAATACCAGCGGGACGGAGATCAGCATCCACAAGATGCCTCCATACCAGCCACCGGCCAGGACGGTCAATAGCACCAGCAGGGGATGCATATTGATGGTGGTGCCGACCACGACGGGATAGACCAGATTGTTATCCACCACCTGAACCAGCCACATCGCAATGGCCGCATAGACCATTTCGATGAAAGGGCCGCCCTCAAAAAAGACGGTCACCACCGCCAAAGCTCCGGCAAAGAAGGG
Organism: uncultured Candidatus Cloacimonadota bacterium; assembly: GCA_964637055.1. Classification (GTDB taxonomy): domain Bacteria; phylum Cloacimonadota; class Cloacimonadia; order Cloacimonadales; family Cloacimonadaceae; genus UBA5456. The sequence goes on along the minus strand of CAZWUD010000041.1, from coordinate 1,518 downwards.
ACCAAAGTAGGGAATGATATTTGCCACGCCGGCAGAAATGCCGATCAGGATCGGATTGCTGACCCCCACGATGCTCAGGGCGATGCTGGACATGGTGCCGACGGCTATCACTTCAAAGAGCATTGCCCGCAGATAGGTACCCACGGTCTTGTCCACCTTGTCCGAGATAATGATCATCAGTTCAAAATAGCGATTTGAGCTGAGCTTCAGCAGGCTGCGGCGAAATTTGAACTTATCTTTAAGCAGGAAAAAACTGATCAAGGGAATCATCCCGACAAAGGAGACAGCGCCCACGATTTTGGAATAGTTATTCACCAGAAACTTGGGCAATTCACCCATAAAACTGGTTGCCCTGTCCAGACTCAGGGCAAATTGTTCTCCCAGGTTCAGACTCGGGATCTTGAGATCCAGATCCAGCACAAATTCGTAAATACCATTTAAAAAGGGAATCTGCATCAGGATCTCGCCACTCATGGCATCCTCGTGCCTGAGAATGCTGATCAGATTGTTCGCCTGATTCATGAGTTCCGGAATCAAGCGGCTGGTAAACCAGGCAAGAATGGCAATGATGCTGAGATAGACCAAGACTACACTCAGCCAACGCGGGATGCGGCGATGCTCCAGAAAAGTTACTGCCGGATCCAGGATATAGGACAGGACCCAAGCTGCGATCAGATAGTGAAAGACCTGACGGTAGAAGACCAGAGCGGCAAGCAGCACCAAAGCCAAAAGGACGTAAAAGATGGTCTTGGTCCAGTTCATGCTCAGTTCTCCGCATCCTGCTCAAAGATCAAATCTGTCAGGTTTTTGCAGACAGCGGTGAGGATCTTGAGTCCGCAGCGTGGTCTGGCCTGCAAAAAGTCCAGAAAATCCGTGCGTGATATCGCCCGCAATTTGACCTTTGTATTGGCAATGGCTGTGCTGTTACGCTTGCCATCGTGATAGAGATCCAGGAGTCCCAGGTGCGCGCCCGTTTTGAGGATTTTACCCCGGTTGTGACGATGCTCTCCTTCCAGTTTGATTTCACCTGATTCGACCAGGTAAATAACCTCCACCGGGTATCCGGCCTGGAAGATATACTCCCCTGCCTCAAAATTGCGCTCATGCATGCGCTCATTTAAGAGATAGAGGTCATAGCTCGTCAATTTTGAAAAAATCGGATAGTCCCGAAACTTATGATAATGCCGGGGTCCGCTAAAGAAGCTCTTGATCCACGACCACAGTGTCTTCATGGCATACCTCATTTGTTTTTTCTGACCAGGGGAACGAATGAACAGTAGCAATCCTGATTGATCCTCAGTTCACCTTGCTCGCGGCTTATTATAGTCAAGATCTGCTGAGTACCATAGCCCACCGGAACGGCCATTATCCCGCCTTCTGCGAGCTGCTCGGTGAGCCGTTGGGGGATTTCCTCAGCTGCGGCCGATACGATGATTTTGTCAAATTCTTTGTAGGCAGGGTAAGCCTTTTGCCAGCCCTGCCAGCCATCACCGATCCTGTAATACACATTTTTGAAGC
>CAZWUD010000040.1:0-9191 GCA_964637055.1 uncultured Candidatus Cloacimonadota bacterium | reverse complement strand
TGGACTATCTGGCGCTGGCCTTTCCGCTGCCGCTGTCCTTGAGTAATATCCGCGGTTCAGCCTTTGTGGATGTGGGCGCGGTGTGGGATGAAAACGATGCTTTCCGGGGTGCCATTGACGGCCGCTTGCATGATGTCAAGCTGGGCTATGGCTTTGGTCCCAGAATAAATTTGGGCTACTTTGTCCTGAAGCTGGATTTGGCGTGGTTAAGCGATTTCAGCCGGATTAGTAAGCCGCAGATCTATCTTTCTTTAACCGAAGACTTTTAAGTTTAGTAAACATGTAAAGGAGTCACAATGAAAATCGATGTCAGCCGTAAGATACCGGAACATCTTGAAAGCCTGGTCTTGATCCACCAGGAAGAAACCGAGATTAATGGCCTGGAGATACTTGGTGAAGAGCTTCTTGGCACCATAGATGAGTATTGCAAACAGGAAGAATTCACCTTCAAAATGGGAGAGCTCAAGAGCTTTACCCGCGTGGTGAACAAACATAAACAGGTCGTCATCCTCTGCGGTGCCGGCAAGCCCGAAGAAACTGATCAGTATAACCTGCGCAACAATCTGGCAAAATGCTGGCGTGAGGCCAAACGCAACAAGGTGAATCAATCCTGGCTGGCTTTTGGCTTCAATCCCGGCATCCCTGAAGCGCAATTGGGGCATCTGGTTTCAGAATCCGCCCTGCTGAGCGACTATAAATTTGACAAGTATCTGAGCAAGCCCGATAATCACGAGATGCAAAGCATACACCTCATCTATTTTGCCAAAACCAATCGCCATCTGAACCGCGGAATCCTGGAAGGACGCATCTATGCTGAAGCAACCATCCTGGCGCGGGACCTGGTGAATGAACCGGCCAATGTGATGAACCCTCAAGCCCTTGCAGATCGCGCCAAGAAGGCCGCTCTGCAATATGGATTCTCCATCGATATACACTCTGTGGACAAGCTCAGACGCTTGAAGATGGAAGCGCTATTGGCCGTGGGCAAAGGCTCTGATAGCGATCCCAAGCTGATCATCATGCGCTACAATGGCAATCTGGAAAAGAAGAATCAGACCATTGCCCTGGTCGGCAAAGGCCTCACTTTTGATACCGGAGGCTATAGCCTGAAACCCACTGGTAGCATGCTCAATATGAAGAGCGACATGGGCGGAGCTGCGGCAGTGATCGGCGCTTTTGCCGCCATCGCTTCTCTCAAGCTCAAGGTCAATGTGGTGGGCATCATCGCCGCTGCGGAAAACATGGTCTCCTCCACCGCCTACCGCCCTGGAGATATCATCACATCCATGTCCGGCAAAACCATCGAGGTGGTCAATACCGACGCCGAGGGCAGGCTCACACTCATCGACGCCATTCACTACGCCATCGACAAGGAAAAGGTGGATCGCATCCTGGATATCGCCACCCTCACCGGCGCAGCCGTGGCCGCTCTGGGCAAGGACTATTCGGCCGTGCTCAGTAACGATAAAAGCTGGATGGACAAGCTGAAGAAAGCCTCCGAACTCAGCGGGGAAAGATATTGGGAAATGCCCCTGCATCTGCCCTATAAAGAGCTGATCAAATCCGAAGTGGCTGATCTGAAGAATTCGGGCGGACCACTGGCAGGGTGCATCACCGCAGCCCTCTTTATCCGCGAATTTGTGCAGGATAAACCCTGGATTCACATCGACATCGCCGGCGGTGCTATGCGTGATAAGAACACCGGCACAGACAGTTACGGCGCCACGGGTGTGGGCGTGAGATTGCTCACCAGCCTCATCCGCAATATGGAATAGTAAAAAGCCTATCTGGGAGACTGATCCGGTGAAGAACTCTGCCGGATAGGTCCTCTTGGGAGTGTAAATGAAGAAAATCCTATGTATCATGCTGGCCAGCCTGCTTTTGGCCACGGCCTGCCAGCCTGCCGCCAAAGATGAAAGCCCCCAGCGGCCTTTGATCCTCACCTCGATCTATCCTTATGAACTCCTGGTGCAGCAGTTTGTGGGCGATGCCATTGAGGTCAAGAGCCTGATCCCGCCCGGGGCCTCGGTGCATGGCTTTAGTCCGCAGCCCTCTGATCTCAAGAACCTGAATCGGGCTGATCTGGTCATCAGCAACGGAATGGGGCTGGAAGCGCCCTTTGCCCAAAGCCTCAAACAATTGGGGGACAAAGAGCTGCTGGTCTCAAATCTCTTACGTGATATGATTGCGCTGGATTCACTGAAACAAGTGCGGGATCAGCTCATACATGCGCATGAAGAAGACGGGCATCAGCACCTTGGCGCCGATCCGCATCTGTGGACGTCTGCCAATATGATGCTCAAGCTCAGTGGCAAGCTCAAAAACGAGCTGGCTGAGCGTTTTCCGGACTATGCCCCCTTGATCAATCATAACTATCTGATTATCCGCCAGGAGCTCACAGATCTGCATGAAGAGATCCTCCACGAGCGCGCTGGCTTTCAGGATCCGGCCATCCTGACCTATCACAATAGCTTCCACTACTTTTGCTCTGACTACGGTGTCAAAGCCGTGGGCTGGGTGCAATCTTCTCCCGGTAAAGAGCCCGGCGCCCGCGAACTGACCGAGCTGGGCAGAAAGATCCAGGAACACAGGGTGAAGGTGATCGTTATCGAACCTCAGCAAAATCCCAAATCTGCAGAAGTATTGGCCCGGGAATACAACCTGGAACTGCAGATGCTGGACCCCCTGGGTTCGACCCTAGAAGCGGATACGATCGCAGAAGTGATACGTAAAAACTGGGAAAGCATGAAGCTGGCCTTTTAGACCGGTTAAAGATATGATCAAGATCAGAGACCTGCAGTATGCCATCCACGGCAAAAGCATCCTGGAGGATATCAACCTCACGATCACCGAGGGAGAATTTGCCGCCATCATCGGACCCAATGGAGCCGGGAAATCCACCCTGATCAAGCTGCTTTTGGGTATCCTGGAAATGCAGGAAGGTTCCATCGAGATCGACGGCATCCCCCAAAAACGCTGGCTCAAGGCCAATAGCTTTGGCTATCTGCCCCAACGTGAGGAATACGACCGCTCCTTCCCCGCCACGGCCATGGATATCGCCCTGATGGGCATCGCCGGACAGCTCCCCTTTGGCAAACGCTGCACCAGCAAGCACAAAGAGGATGCACTCAGGACACTAAAGACTTGCGGCATTGAAGACAAAGCGAACCAGCAGATCGGAAACCTATCCGGCGGAGAATTTCAGCGCCTGCTATTGGCACGCGCCCTCATCGCAGATAGCAAATACCTGATCCTGGATGAGCCCGAAGCGGGAATCGACCGCCCCGGCGTGCTCAGCTTCTTTGAGCTGCTCAAGGTGATCCATGAAGAGGGCAAAACCATCATCACCATCTCCCACGACCTGCATACCTTGAACAAGTATTGCAGCTTCCTCATCTGCCTCAATAAGAGACTGCATTGCCACGACAGCACCGAGCTGGTCAATGCCGAGGTCATTCACAATACCTTTGGCAAGGGAGTCCGCCTCATCGAGAAGGATTACTGATGCCGCTGTTTTTGATATACGCCCTCCTTGGAGCCGTCTTGAGCGGGATTTCGCTGGCGGTTTTTGCCCCCTTTGTGACCCTGAGACGCATCTCATATATGGGCGAAGCTCTTTCTCACATCGCCTTTGCCGGCATCGCTCTGGCCTTGATCAGCGGGATAAATCTCACCCTGGGCGCCTGGATCTTTGTGAGTGCGGTGGCCCTGGCAATCTCCTGGCTCTCCAAAAAACACAAACTTCAAGAAGCAAATACCATCACCATCTTTCTCTCTCTGTCCATGGCGCTGGGCATCATTTTGATCTCGCTTTCGCAAAACTACAGCTTTGATCTGGCCAGCTATCTCTTTGGCAATGTCCTGCTTATCACCCTCCCGGAACTCTGGGCACTGGGTGCGCTCAACATCCTGAATATCTTCTACATCAGCTTTTTTTATAAAGAACTCTTTTATCTGAGCTACAATCCTGAAATGGCCAAAGTCTTCCGCATCCGCACCGAGGGAGTGGACAAGCTCTTTTACCTGCTTCTGGCGGCCAATATCGTATTTAACCTCAAAAGCGCCGGCATCATCCTGGTCACGGCGCAATTGATCCTGCCCGCTGTGATAGCATTTAACCTCAGCAAAAAGCTCCACGTCGCCATCGTGATCGCAGTCATCGCGTCCATCATCTCCGCTCTGGGGGGATTTGCCGTGTCATTTGCCCTGGATCTGCCCACCGGAGCCAGCATCGTGGTGATCCAGGCCCTGTTATACGTGCTGAGCTTTGCCTTCAAAAGGAATTAGTATGAAATCAAAAAAGATCATCATCAGCTCCGGCGTCCTTGCCCTGCTCTTTGTGATGCTACTCTGGCAATTTGCCGAACTGCGAATCTATAGTACGGTTGAGGATCTCAGCGTGCGCATCCTGGGGCGCAGTATCCACTCCAGCACCATCCTTGATGAAGAAGGCATCCCGATGCAGCTTTATTCAAATAATGAGATCCACTACAACCCTCTCTTTGTGGCCCGGGCAGCGCAGAGGGCAAATCTACAGCGCAAAAGCACGGGGGATGCCGAGGATTTTGTGAAACTCACGGATTGGCTTTTGGCTAATGTGGCAGAGACCGACTCCACCGCCGTGGCAGTCTATGACTTTGCTTTCCCCAAATACGGCCAGGAAGCGCCCTGGGGCTCCGCTTTGGCGCAGTCGGTAGTAATGCTCGTCCTGGCAGAGAGAGCTGCCTGTCAGCGCGATCTGGAGATCCTGTCCACGGCGCGGCGCACACTCTACAGCCTCCGCCCCGGCGCCGCCGGATTGTCCCTGGCCCTCTCCGATAGCAGCTATTGGTATATGGAATACCCCGCCGATGAGCCTTACTTTGTGCTAAACGGCATGCTCAGCGTGCTGCTAAATCTGCATCACTATCACGAGCTTACCCACGATCCTCTGGCTCTGAGTCTCTATGAAAAGGGACTGAACGCCGTGCGGGAAAAGATGCCGGAATTTGACTATCACGGCTATAGCTATTATGACTTGGCAGGAAGCAAGGCAGGCCGGAAATATCATCAGTATCACGTCCAGATTTTGACTGAAATCCTGAAGTTTGAAAACGACCCCACCCTGAGGACATATCGCGACCGCTGGCAAAAGTCCGACGGGCACCCGGTGCTCTGGCAGATGGCGCTAAATCCGCGCCCGAAAAGGATTCTGGCCTTTAGTCTATCCTTCCTGACTGTCTGGCTTATTTGCTATCTGATCTTAGCCTGGACCCAAAAAACGGAGCCATCCGATCCGGAACATAGCTGAGCTTGGCCTGCCTGAGCCCCGGCAATCCGATATCCTGCTCCCGGTTGATCCATTTATACTGCCCATGCAAAAAGCGCGCCGTCTCCCAGGTGACCAACTGAGCTGAGCCCTTTTTATCCGGGTCAAATTTCTCAAAGTGCACGGTCACCATATCCTCGTTTTGCGGACTGAAGATGGAGTAAGCCACGATCTTGCGATTCAGACAGATGATGATGCCTTGCACGGGCAATTGACTCCAGAGCTTGAGGGTGTTTTCGATAGCCTTAAATTCTGTCATCAGATATTGGCCATCCGCATCCCGTTCTCGCCGCCATTTGTGGGTAAATTTCAAAAGCACGTCCAATCGATCCGGCGTGATCTTCATTACTTTGTAGTTGGGATAGGCACGGCGAAATTGGGAGATCAGGTTTTTCTTCTTCCCCAGTTTTTTACCCCGCAGTTCCACCATACTCTGTGAAGAGTAGATATAATCCGCCCAATTGCGGTCTTCCCGCAGCTCAAAATACTCCTCCAATTCCGGGTGCTTTTCTATATATGAAGGCTCAATGAGGATGATCTCGGCCTTGGGGTAATATGGACGAAACACCAGCACCAGATCACGCAGTTCAAGAGGCGAGAGCTCTTCTCCCACAGGGTAGTAGATGAATTGATACTGAGGATTAAAGATCACCAGCCGCTCTTTGTAGATCAAAAAGTGATTGTCATAAATCATTCCCCAAGCGATGTTATTGGTGATGGTATAGTCACAATTTTCCCGGGGATATTTACTGAAATAATCCTTCAGCATCAGGGTATGGGCCAGAGTCAGCGGGTTCAGACCCGGCATTTTATCCTGGCTATCCATCACTTTTCATCCCCCAAAAGGAAGGGGACATAGCCTTTCATCACGCCAAAGCCGAGGTTTTGGTAAAAACGATCATATCCCGGCTCTGAGATCAGCCCGATCCATTGGATCTTCTGCTGTTTCAAACAGGCCACCAATTCTTTGACGATTGCCTTGCCATATCCATGTCCCCGATGCTCATTCAGCACCGTCACATCCTGGATATAGGCATCGCTATATCCATCCGAGATCGCTCTGCCCATGCCGATGATCTCGCCCTCTTTTTCGGCAATCACAAAGCAAAAGCTATTTGCAATGATGCCGGCCACGGTCTTCAAATAGTCTGGATTATCATCTGTCTCCCACCATCCTGCAGCCCGATAGAGCTGCAAAATCCGGGCATTATCCGCCGCTTTCACGATTTTATATTTGATGTCACTCATAAAAACTATTCCTTGTTTTGTCATCTGTTTTTTTAGATATAATAAGGGATTGTCGGCTTCAAAGCCAGCCTTTTCTGGATCGCTACCCTTTGACAGAGACCTGATCAGGTCAGGAAAAAGCTATTGCCGCCCTCTTTGGCGATGAGCCCTTTAAGCTCCAGATTTGTAATCACGGTGGAAAGCTTGCCCACTTTTAGCCCTGTTTTGGCAAACAGTTCGTCAAAGCTCAAGCTCCGGTTTTCATCTTTGAATAGGTCACAAAGCTTCTGTTCATCTGCACTTAAGAGAGTATTGATCTCCATCTGCTGAGCCGTCTGGGGATCCAATCCCAAAAGCTCTGCGAGATCTTCCCAATCGGTTATCACCGCCGCACCGTGCTTGATCAGGTGATGCGGACCCGCCGTATTGGGATTGTTGATCGGCCCCGGCATCGCCGCCACATCACGACCCTGTTCGATAGCGGCCTTGGCGGTGAGCAGAGCCCCGCTGGTGATGGGTCCCTCCACCACAAAGACTGCTTCCGAGAGCGCACTGATGATGCGGTTTCGGGCCGGGAAATTCCACTTTTCAGGTTTTGAACCGGGTTCAAATTCACTGACCAGAGCGCCGGAGGAAAGTATCTTTTGGGCCAGCTCCCGATTTTGCACAGGATAGATGCTGTCCAGCCCGCAAGCCATGACGCCCACGGTCTTTGTCCCCTTTTGCAGGGCAATTTGATGTGCCTGAGTATCGATTCCCAGAGCCAGACCGCTGATGATACTCACGCCCTTTTCACAGATCGGCCCCAGCAGTTTGCGGCAAAACTCCCGTCCATAAGCCGAGGCTTTGCGCGTGCCCACCACCGCCAGTGCCTTACCCTCCAGAGCCGGCTCAAGCTCGCCGCGCACATAGAGCAGGATCGGCGGTGCAAAGATCTTCCGCAACCGGGCAGGATATTCGGTGATGCTCAGACAGCGGATTTTGCGATCTTTCATCAGACGCCGGATCTGCTCATAATTATCCGGCAAAACTCCCGCTTTGAGATGTGCGGCAGTCTCACCCGGGATCAAACCGCTACAGTAGAGCGGATGCTTTGCCACGCCCACAAATTCCTGTGGATCGGGGTAGATGCTCAGGATCTCCAGGCAAAGCTTCAGTGGCAGTTTCGGTGCCGTTTTCAGACAGAGCCAGGCAGGATATTGCTCTGTGGTCACCTGTTTTCCCGAATCTGTTTGTAAAGCTTGTATTTCAGGCTGTCCAGCCCGATATTCCCCACAGAGGATATCGCCGTCACTTCCCCGCAGCCACTGCCTTCAAAGGCTTTATTCAGCTCGGCGATTCTGGCGCTGCGATCTTCCTCGGGGATGGTGTCGATCTTGCTCAGCACCACGCTAAAGGGCTTTTTCTTCATAAAGCTGTCATAGAGATAAAGCTCGGTTTTCAGCGTTTCAAAGTCTCCCAGGGGATCCTCACTATTGATATCGATCAGATAGAGCAGGATGCTGGTGCGCTGGATATGGCGCAAAAACTGATGCCCGAGACCCTTACCGATGTGCGCACCCTCGATGATTCCCGGGATGTCGGCCATCACAAAGTTCTGATAATCCGAGACCCTGACCACGCCCAACATCGGCTCCAGAGTGGTAAATTCATAGTCCGCAATCTTGGGACGCGCTGCCGAAAGCACAGAGAGCAGGGTGGATTTGCCCACATTGGGAAAGCCCACCAAGCCCACATCCGCCATCAGCTTCAGCACCAGCTCCAGCTCCAGGGGCTCAGTTCTTTTGCCCGGAGTGGCGTGACGCGGTGCTTGATTTGTGGGAGTGGCAAAATTGCTATTACCCCTGCCCGGCCTGCCGCCATTGGCCAAAACTATCCTTTCCTCGGGATCAACCACATCCGCCAGCTTCAGCTTCGTGCCATCCTCTTTGATCTCAAAGATTTCCGTGCCCAGGGGCAAGCGCAAAACGAGGTCTTCACCGGAGCGTCCACTCTTGCGCGATCCTGATCCGGGTGCGCCATTTTCGGCCTTAAAATGTTTCTGGTAACGGTAATCCAGCAGGGTATTCACATTTGTATCGCCGATCACAACGACATCACCGCCGCGACCGCCGTCACCGCCGTCAGGACCGCCTTTGGGTACATATTTTTCCCGGCGGAAACTGACCGATCCATCACCACCGTTTCCGGATTTTATCTTGATTCTGGCATAATCTATGAACAAATCTTAACCTCTCATTAGTGAATAATCGTAATCTTGTGGTTCACCGCATTTCCACCTTGCTGCAGCCTCAGAAAATATAGGCCCTGCGGTAGATCCTGGTAACCCACACTTTGCCAGGTGATGCTTTCTGAAGAGCCCTTTGGCGTCAGATGGGCGATATCTTGCAGCTTTTGACCACGCAGATTGTACACAGAAAGCGTGGCTGGCTGGGATTTGAGCCCATCCATGTGGATTTCGCAGGAACTTGATGACCTCAAAAGCGGATTCCGGCTGCTGAGGCTCAAGCCTGGCATCTGGGGAGCCAATTCGTCTTCAGTGGAAACATAGGGCACATCTACCATCACGTAATCGATCAGATTGTCGCTCACTCTAAAAATACTGTGATTGGCGGCCGTTTCATAAAATGAGATGCTGCCATCCAGATTGTAAATG
>CAZWUD010000039.1:0-9296 GCA_964637055.1 uncultured Candidatus Cloacimonadota bacterium | reverse complement strand
AAGATCCAGCATAGCGCGCTTGATGATATCCGCCGCCGTGCCCTGGATGGGCATATTCACCGCCACCCGCTCTGCTTCGCTGGAGACTCCTCTGTTTTTACTGTGAATGCCGGGGAGATCCAGGACTCTGCCAAAGAGGGTCATAGCCCGGCCTTCACTCCTGGCTTTGGCCACGCAGCGGGCTTTGAAATTGCTGATAGAGGGAAACTGGGCAAAATAGGTTTCTATCATGGCCTTGGCTTCCGCTGCTGAAATCCCCAGCTCGCGGGCAAGTTTGCGCTGTCCCATGCCATACATGAGGCCAAAATTGATAGTCTTAGCTGCCCGGCGCATGTCGTCGGTAACGTCTTTTAGCTCCAGATGATGGATCTGCGCCGCGGTCTGCCGATGGATGTCCACCCCGTCTTTGAAAGCCTGCAAAAGCAATTCATCGTCGGAGAGCAGTGCCAAAAGACGCAGCTCGATTTGGGAGTAGTCTGCGGCCAGGATGAGTTGCTCATCCCTCTGAGGCACAAAGGCCTTGCGGATCTCACGTCCCAGCTTTGTGCGGATCGGGATGTTTTGTAGATTGGGATTTGTGGAGGAAAGCCTGCCGGTGGAGGCCACGCATTGATTGAAGGAGGAGTGGATGCGCCCGGTCTGGGGATCGACGAGCTTGGGCAGGGCGCTCACGTAGGTATTTTCCAGCTTGACCAATTGGCGATAGTCGATGATCTTTTGGGCGATCTCATGCTCCTCAGCGAGGGCTTCCAGGACGCTGTTATCGGTGGAATATCCGCTCTTGGTCTTCTTTTTGGGCGGGATGCCCAATTCTTCAAAGATCAGTTTGGCAAGCTGCTGCGTGCTATTTAGATTAAAGTCATATCCGGCAATCTCATAGATCTCATCCGTGAGGCGCTTGATCTCCAGATTCAGTCTGTGCGAGATTTCTGAAAGCATGGCCTTATCGATGCTGACTCCATGCTCTTCCATCTGCATCAATACGGGCATTAGCGGCAGATCCAGCTCATAAAATACCTCTTTGGCCGGGCTTTGCTCCAGTTTATCCCGATATATCTCGTGCAGACGGTATGCCGCCCAGGCATCCTCCGCCGCATAGAAACACGCATCATCGGGACTGATCAGATCCAGGCTGCTCTGCTTTTTGCCTTTGCCGATCAGCTCTGTGATGGGCATCATGCGGTAGCTCAGTTCCCGCAAAGCGCAATTTTCCAGAGAGAAGGAAAAGGCCCCGGCATCCAGGATGTAAGCGGCTATCATGGTGTCAAAATAGGGCGCAGAGATCTGCCAGCCATAGCGCTTTAGCACCCGAATATCATACTTGAGATTGTGCCCGATGATGAGCTTTCCCTTTGCGGCCCTGGCCAGTGCGGAGACCGTGTCCTGGAGAGGGAGATTGTCCGCCAGTTGATGCCCCAAAGGGATGTAGTAGGCTTTGCTCTCATCCAGACAGATCGAGATCCCCACCAATGCAGCAGAGCGGGCATCCAGCGAGTCCGTCTCGGCATCCAGGCTGAGGCAGGAAGCATTCTCAATCTGCCCCAGGATTTTACCAAAGATAGCCTTATCTGCAAGGATGGGCTCAAATGCCTGCTCCTCAGGCGCTTCCGGAGTTTCCGGTTCTTCAGGGCTTTCACGCTCCAAGCTTTCAAAGATATCCACCTGATGCTCCTTGGGCTCAGACTGCTCTCCCGGGGGCGGGAAGCGGGCTTCGATCCTGCGCACCAGACTACTGAGCTCATATTCCCGCAAAAGCTCCAGAGCTTCCCGCAGGCGCTTGGGCTCAAAGTGGAGTTCATCGGGATGGGGCAGATCCAGCTTTGCATCCCGGACTATGCGCGCCAGATGCTGTGAGAGAAAGGCATTGTCCCGGTTTTCCACCAGCTTTTTCTGATACTTCCCGGGTACATCCTCGATATGCTCATAGATCTCCACCAGAGTGGGATATAGACTCAAAAGTGCCTTCGCCGCCACTGGCCCGATACCGCGCACTCCGGGGATATTATCCGAAGAATCCCCCACCAGCGCCAGGTAATCCACAAATTGAGCGGGACTCACGCCATAGCGCTTTTGCACGGCCTCAGAATCCATAACGTTGTCTTTCATGGGGTCATAGATCGTGCTATCTTTATCAATGAGCTGGCAATAGTCCTTGTCACTGGTCACATAGATGATCTTAAAGTCCCCTTTGAAATGCTCGCCCATCGTGCCCAGGGCGTCATCCGCTTCATAGCCGTCTGCCCCCACCTGCGGCACCCTCACGAGGCTGAAAAAATCCAGCAGCGGCTGAATCTGCGAGGCCAGGTCATCCGGCATCGGAGGCCGATTTGCCTTGTATTCCTTGTAATCCTGATGCCGAAATGTGGGCGCTTTGCGGTCAAACGAGATTCCAATATATTCCGCCTCCATCTTATCCACCAGGGTGATAAAGGAATTGACCACGCCAAAGATTGCGGAAGTATTTTCCTGACGACTGTTGATCAGGGGATTGCGGATAAAGGCATAATAGGCGCGATAAAGCAGCGCCGTGCCATCGATCAAATATAGCTTTTTCATCTATGCACCACCTATAAAGAGCTTTCTTGCATGTCTAAAGACAGCCTCCGTCAGCAGAGATATCTGTCCAGTAGAATTTGCATTAGCGCGGCCCATCCTCAGAGAAAAGCCCTCAAGTCAGCATCATTTTAGTCACAAAATAGGCTCGGATGGCGGGATAGGGATTTTTTTTATTGGCACGATCACAGATATAGACTAGCGTATCACTAACAACGAATAAACCTAGTTATGCAGCTCGGGATACGGGTATGCAAGGAGGAAACAGTGAATATGACAAGACTGAATATTATGCTATTGGTCTTTATGAGCCTGGCTTTGTTAGTGATGAGTTCTTGTGACAAGGATTCCAGCAGCAGTAGCACAATCCCCAGTATGGACTTTGGAGTAGTAGCCGGCACCGTCTATTCTCCGGGAAGAGCAGTCCTGCCGGGAGTTATCGTCAGCATCGGAGACCAAAGCACCGTCACCGGGCAAAACGGAGATTTCATCCTCAGCGGCATCGCCCCGGGCCCGACCGTCCAGGTGGATTTTGAGATGACCGGGAAGATCTCCACTCAAAAGATCGTTTCTGTGGAAAAGGACCGCACCAGCAGGATCTCCGCCACGCTTTTTGGCGCCCGTGTGGCCACTTATGACGGCATGAGCAGCATTAGCATTGATGAGACCATCAGCCTGGAAATCCCCCAGCAGGCGTTTGTGACGCCGGACGGTAGCCCGTTTCAAGGAACAGTGAGGAGTGAAATCCGCTATTTTGATCCCACCCAGCCTGAATGCCTGGATGCATTCCCGGGAGGCTTCTCCGGAGTGCAGACCGACGGCAACATCACCATGTTTGAATCCTACGGCTTCTTCTCAGCCAGTTTCTTTGATGCGGTAGACACCGAGATCGAATTGCAATTGGCAGAGAACAAGCAAGTGGAGATCTCTGCGCCCATCCCCTATGCCCTGCTGGCCGATGCACCGGACACTATGCCCTTGTGGTTTTATGATGAAGAGGCCGGCCTCTGGTATGAAGAGGGTATGGCCACAAAGGAAGGCAATAGCTACGTGGGTAGCGTGAGTCACTTCTCCTATTGGAATTTTGACTATCCTGTCGAGATCGACTCTCAAGCCACCCTCACTGGCAAAGTGGTGACGGGTGACACCGAAGAGGGTGTCTCCGGCGCTCAAGTGGTGGCCACTGGTGTCTCGTATTCCGGCTATACAAATGCCTATACCGATGATCAGGGGATGTTCAGCATAACCGTAAAGGCCAGTGCGCAAGTGAAATTGCAGGCCTTTTCCGGCACCAGCATATCCTTCTTCACCCCCACGATCAACAGCCCCGCTGGTGGCGCCACGTCTGAAGTGGACGACATCATCATCCAGGATCAAAGCTTCACCATCATGGGCAGAGTGGTCGATACAGCCGGAGATCCCATCACGGGACACGGCAACTTGCGTCAATTGAATACTCCTGAGAACGAATATGGCATGCATCAGTGGCTGACCTTTGAAGAAGACGGCAGCTTTTCTGCCAACTGTATGTCCATTGGCAGTCTCACTTATTTTGACGTGCTATTCAGCACGGAGGGAAGAAGCAGCCTGTTCTCTTCACCCATTGCCTTTGCTGTGCCCCAGCCCGGCCATATTTGGGATTTTGGAGATATCACACTGCGTCCCGGCGGCGAGCTCACCGGCAGGATAAAAGACAATAACGGAAATTTCATGGCCGATATCTGGTTCTCAATCGGACCTGAAGAAGCGGAAGGTGAAGGCGATATGTACTTCTCCAGCACGGATGAAAACGGCAATTTCACCATCTCCGGTCCGCCCAATACCAGAGTAAGCAATGTGAAAGTTCAATATTGGAGCGAAGAACAAACCAGATACCAGTCATCCAGCTTCAACCTGAATTTCCCGAGCTCCGGACAAAGCGAAAGCCTCGGCACCATCACCATCTCTCCGGTTGATGAGTAAATTGGATTGCGAGCTGTGATTTAAGAATTGCACCAGCGTATAACGCTTAGCCCGCAAGGTTTGGAGTCCGGCCTGGCCATATAAGCTATTGTTTTACAGTATCTTAAAGGTTGGATCGGACTCCAAATGCATTACAGGATTTAGATTCATGCATGCGCAATTTAATTCTCAATGATCCCAGCCCGCTACCGCAGCTCATTACACAAAATATCACTCTATACGCTTCAAAGAACAAATTATAGATAGCCTCTAAATCACTATCATCATACATTTTACATCCTACATTATACATTTTCTCAACCCTCTAAACTGTCTCAACCCTCTCAACCTCATTTCTTTATTCTCAATTAATCCCCCCTCTATATATATAAGGCTGGACAAATCACTGACATTTGGAAACTATTTTTCACCCGCTTGACTATTCCGTCCCGGAACTTGCTTCCCGGCAGACATTTATAGATTTGATTATTTTTTTTATATCTTGAGCTATCAGGCAGATTCCGCCGCGATCAGCTCCGCAGGGCTTTAACACAGTCTCGGTAACCAATACCTGGAAAACAATAGGGTTTTCCGGGCTGCGGATAAAGTCCTTGACTCCAAAAGATAATATGAAAACAATGCCGTCGCTGCCTTGGACTTAGATCGGATGCGGATCATGGAAACCTTAAAGTGATCTCTAAAGCGCCTAAAGAAGCGCCATATTGATTCTAAGCTAAGTCCTGGTAGTCTGGAAGAATCTTTCCGAGTAAGACCTTTATGGGGATATAATGAATATGGGAAATAAATATCAGCATAATGCATGGTGAAAGAGGAGGTATCGGTGGCTGATTTTGTAACGAATGAGAAAGAAGTTCTTGGTGAAGTGATGCAAAAAATCCTGCCAGCAACTAAGAGCCTATATTGTCTTGTTGGTTATTTTTACTTTTCAGGTTTTGGAGAAATATACAAGCAAGTTAAAGATAAGCATCTCAAAGTACTTGTTGGCATGAATATAGAGAGGGACCTGTCAAACAATATCAAAGAGTTCTATGTGCTGCAAGAGTTAAATCAATCAAGATTGGAAGTCAAGAAAAACTACTATAAGTCATTTGTGGAAGTCTTTAACGATACCGACTTCTATGATTCGGATAAGAGAATAAAAGCATTTGAGGTATTCCTTGAAAAGATCAACAATGGCAGCCTTGAGATAAAGAAAACAACCTATCCAAATCATGCCAAGATGTATCTATTTGAGCATAAGGAAGGACATTCTCACAATGGGGTAACTCCCGGAACTGTGATCACCGGATCCAGTAATCTGAGCGTATCTGGTTTAAAACGTCAGCGTGAAATCAATGTTATTTTGCGTGATAGATATGAATATGATGAAGGCAAAAGAGTATTCGATGAACTATGGGACGATGCGACTGAGATCGTAACTAAAGATAGCATTCCTGATTTTACAAAAGAAGTAATTGATAAAATCTGGCTTAACAAACTCTATGCTCCCTATCTTTTTTATATCCGGGTGCTTCATGAATATTTTTCTATCGAGAGTGCTCAGGATATCGCACTGCCATACCAGATCACAAAGGGAAAATACTTTAACCTCCAGTACCAGTTAGATGCGATCAAAAAAGCCCTATTGATCCTGGAAGAGCACAATGGCGTTTTGATCTCAGACGTTGTGGGTCTGGGCAAAAGCATTATTGCGTCAGCTATCGCATACAACCTAAAGAAGAAAGTGATTATTATCGCTCCACCCCATCTCTGCGATCAATGGGACAAAGAATATCGTACTCTCTTCAATTTGAACGCAGTAGTTTTCAGTAGCGGTTCCATCCACAAGGCCCTGGACCAGCTTCAAAATGTCTGGCACAATGAGGAGATTCTGGTGATCGTAGACGAAGCTCATAAATATCGCAATGAACTAACTGACGATTATATAAAGCTACATCAACTCTGCCAGGGAAACAGAGTTGTCCTGCTCACTGCCACGCCTTTCAATAACCGGCCTCAAGATATCTTTTCAATGATCAAGCTTTTCCAGATCCCCTCCAAGTCAACCATCAGAACCGTTGATAGTCTTTCGTACCAATTCAAAGAGATGGTTAAGGAATACAGGGATATCAATAAAAAACGCAGAAAAAAAGCTCTCAGTGAAAAGGAACTAAAACAACGTGTCGATGATCTTGCCCGCAAGATTCGTTTTATCATGGAACCCATCCTCATCAGAAGATCCAGACTCGATCTTGATAAGATTGAATTTTACCGCGAGGACTTGAAGAGACAAAAGATAAAGTATGTATTCGTAGAGCCTCCCATTATCAAAGAGTATTTTCTGGGAGACCTTGCACCTCTTTATATCTCCACCCTCAATGACATTACTTCAGAAGACGGCGACGGCTTCATTGGAGCTCGTTACAAACCTGCAAACTACATCATTGACCTGGAGAAGTTTCACAAAAGCATCACCAACAAACATGCTGATGTTGAATCGATTGGAATTGCTCAGATCAACCTTTCCAAATTCATGAGAAGACTTTTGGTAGGTAGATTTGAGAGCTCCGTAAATGCTTTTAAAAAGACTCTGGAATCCATGACAGAGTCTATGGAAAACATCAAGCGATGGTATGAGAAACTACACAGAGTTCCCATCTATAAAAAAGGTAAAATGCCCTCAGCAGATGCCCTGTATGATGACATTAATGATGATTCCATTGCTGATATCAATGACTACAACTTTGAAGAAGAATTAAAAAAGGAATATAAAAAAGGGCTGGTGTTTATTCCTGCCAAAGATCTTAAAGATTCATTTAGGGAAGATTTGAATCATGACATCAAGTTGCTAAAACGCATTCATGAGGAATGGTTTGAAAGAGGCATTGAAGACGATCCTAAATTAGATAGCTTTAAAACGGAAATCATCAGACAGCTTAAAGAGGATCCCAAAAGAAAGATTGTGGTATTTAGCGAATACACGGACACTGCAAAATACATTTTTGACAATATGAAAAATGATCCTACCATCAAGGCTCTCTATTACTCCAGCTCAGAATCAAGCCGAGTCCGAAAAACCATCAAAGAAAATTTCGATGCCTCCTCGGAAATCCAAAAGGATGATTACAATATCATCATTTCCACGGATGCATTGTCAGAAGGCATAAACCTAAATAGGGCCGGCACGGTTTTCAATTATGACATTCCCTACAATCCCACCAGAGTCATCCAGAGAGTGGGCAGGATAAACCGCATAGGCAAGATGCTTTTTGACAAACTATTTATCTATAATTACTTCCCCACCGATATTGGCGAGGACCACATCAGAACACGTGAAATCTCAACTCTCAAGAAAGCCATGATAGACACCCTGCTGGGTGAAGACACACAGGTTCTTACCGATGAAGAGGAGTTGGTTTCCTATTTCCATGAACAATACAAAAAGGCCCTGGAAAATCAGGAAAGCGAGTCCTGGGACGTGGAATTTCAAAATGAATATTACAATATCCTATCAAATAAGCCAGAGCTTCTGGAGAAAGCCGAAGCCATTGAACATCGCAGTCGCACCAGAAGAACGGTGAAAACAGACAAAGCCGGTGTGCTGGTTTTTGGCAAAAAGGGTGAAGATTTTACTTTCCGCCTGGGCATCAGCGATACCGAATCTGAAGCTATTACTGCGGAAGAAGCCCTAAAATTGTTCAAAGCAGAGCTAACTGAAAAAGCACAGCCAGTTTCCCCCAGCTTCGATGCCATCTATCAAAACACCAAGCACAATATGTATATCTCCAAATCAAAGATCGCCGCAAAGGGTGCACGAGCTGAGATCCTTAACAAAATAAAGGTGTTGATAAACGAAGCTCCTCAAAAGAAAGATTACTTGCAAGACCTCTATACCGTGGGCAGAGAGCTTAATTCACTCCCTGAGGGTGTTTACAGAATAATCCGCAGGGTTGATAAAAAAACGATTGATAAGGACATACAGGAGCTGATGGAGCAAGTTCCTCACAGCTATCTTGATAAAATCATCAAAGCAGCCAAAAAGATCGATGAAGGCACGGAGTCTTTGATCCTGTCAGAAGAATTAATCTAAGGAGCACCAATGAACCACATGCTAAGTTCAGAGTACAATCAGGAAGCCTGGATAAACTTTTTGCGAAACCAGTTTTTACCCAGCGACTTCTCTCTTGTCAAAGAGAGTTTTGAAATAGATTTCACGTCTAAGTATATAAAACCGCAGGCTTATTGGATCGGTGACTGTAGCTCACTGGGAAATCTGGCAATAATCGAAATCTCCCATTCATCTATCAATGATCCACGCATTGGTGTATCCCGGGATGCCTTCAGGCTAATGGCGGAGCATGGCCTGGAGAAAGCGCTCTTCTTCTTTGTATCTGACAATGCAAAGAGCTATAGATTTTCCTTGATCACTCTTGATCTGGAGCTGAAAGGAACCAAGGTAAAATACAAATATTCAAACCCCAAAAGATTTTCCTTCTTTCTGGGGGAAGAAGCCAAAATCCATACCCCCCAGGAATTTCTCTTTGGAAAAGGCAGAATTAAAGACTTTGAAGATCTCCAAAACAGATTTTCCATCGAAGTTGTAAATAAAGAGTTCTATCACGAGATTCAAAAACTTTTTTACAAGCTGGTAGGGGGCAAAATTAAACAGGGTTCCCAAAAGCTCGAATTCAAACCCCTGCTCAGGCTCCCTTCCACCAGTGATCCTCAAAGCATGCAAGAATTCAGCGTGCGGCTGATAGGCCGTCTGGTTTTTTGTTGGTTCCTCAAAAAGAAAAAGTCTG
>CAZWUD010000038.1:0-9471 GCA_964637055.1 uncultured Candidatus Cloacimonadota bacterium | reverse complement strand
AAAGCCGTCATAAAAGGAAAGAAAAAGATCATCTCCACATAGACAAAATTTCCAAAACTCTTGTCATTTCGACAACCCCTTTGGAAATTATTATTGTCAAACCTCTTGTCGAAAACCCGCTTTTTCCAAATGGGTTGTCGAAAGTTGCCAAACCGGTTGTCGGCGGATAGGAATTGAACAGTCTCGGCTTTAGTTTTGCCTAACAACCGTAAAATTCCCCTTGACTAATATCACTCGCATCAGATTCTGGCGAAAAAAGAAGAAGGAGTCTTATCATGGCAGTAAAGATTGATAAAGATACCTGCATCGGCTGTGGCGCTTGCGTGGACGTATGCCCCGTTGATGCCCTCAGCATGGAAGACGACAAGGCTGTATGTGATGAAGGAGCTTGCATTGATTGCGGTGCCTGCATTTCAACCTGCCCGGTCTCAGCCATCAGCGAGTAATTTTACTCAACTTAGCGGTGGAGAGGCCTGGCTTCTCCACCTTTTCTCAATTAACAAAGCTTTAATCAGGAGTCAGCTATGAAACGCTTTAGCATCATTATCTTTAGCATCCTATGTATCACCAGCATGGCCGCCATTGAAGTCAGTGGCGTTCAATCCGGGACCTGGTCTCCGGATAACAACCCCTATCAAATCATGGGTGAAGTCACCGTTCCCGTCGGAGAGGTCCTCACCATCCAGCCGGGCGTGATAGTCCAGGCCATGGGCGATTATCGGATCAGGGGCGAAGGCACTATCCAGGCCGTGGGCACCGAGACCGATAGCATCTATTTTCAAAATGGGCAAACCCCGCTCACAGATCTTTGGAAAGGCATCCGCCTGGAAAATGAAACTCTGCAGAGCAACTTTATGCACATCGTGGTGGAGTATGCTAAATATGGCATCTTTGCGTCGAATTCTCCGATGGAAGTCTCCAATAGCAGGTTTAGCTACAACGAGTATGGCCCGCATCTTTATGGGATCGGATCAAGCAATCCTGCTTCGATGAACGTGCATCACAATATCATCGAGCACAGCATCAAGACCGGCGTCACAATCGCACAAAACAGCAATGCCTGGGTGCATCACAATGAATTGCGCTACAACGGAACCGGCAGACAGTATTACGCAGCCATCCAGATGTCCAATCAGTCCGGTAGCGGAGAAAATGACCCCCTTATCGAGCATAACCACATTCATGACAATCACAAACAGGGCATCTCGGCCTGGGATGTGGCGGGAGTAGGCGCTATCAATCCCACCATCCGCTATAACCATATCGAGGGTAACCTCACCGGCATCTATCTCTTGCAGGCCAGCGGAGTGGTGCATGACAATCTGATTATAAACAACTTTATTCCCGGCGATGCCAATAGCGGAGCGGGGATGATGATCAGCGGAATTACTTCCATGCCCTATGTGGCAGGTAATACCCTCACGGGAAACTTTACCGGATTTTACATTACAAACAATGCGATGCCGATTTTGGGAGATCTCGCTATCAACCATCCGTTTGCCGGTGGCGGGAATATCATTCAGGATAACATTGATGAAAGTGGCGTCCTGCACTCCGTGGCTTGTGCGGACTATCCCAATAGCGGCAACGTGATCATGGCCGAAAACAACGACTGGGGCGTCTATACTGCGGATGAGATTGCCATCGGCATCATGGACCACAATGACTCGCCCAGTTTGCCTACGGTGGATTTTGATCCCTGGTTTGAACCGACTCCAATCATTACCATTACTGGCTCATATTCTTTTGACACTGAGGATTATGACGAGATCCTGCCTGAGGATCTGGAATTGTACCTAGTGGACACCGAGACCCGCGAGATCGTGGATGTGCATTACCTGACAGCCAATCCTTTCAGTTTTGAGACCGAGATCTCCGCCAACGTCCTTGTCTTGCTTCGTGCAGACGATTATGACGCCGGGATCTGGGCTACGGTGGGGACTCTGCTTGAGCCCACTGCATTTGATCTTACAGCCGGGGAGGACGTCGATCTGGGAGATATCTACATCGATGCCTGGCAACACTATATGGTAGAGCGCACGGGAGATTCCGAGCTCATCGAAGGCAGAGAAGTATGGCCTGTTTACAGAAGCTTACTCTTTTTGGCCTCTGACGAGATCGATTACCTCTATGAAGAGGGCGATTACCTCTATATCCACAAGCACGAATACCGTGATGATGAAGGCTGGCATGAGGTCAATTTTGACTGGGGTGTGCAGTATGATAGAATCGGAGACATTGAGCATGGCGACCAATGGGTTCAGACTATAGTCATTGAAGGGGATATCATACAAAATGACTGTTCAAGCTATATCGACGAAGACGGCAGAATGATGATCAGGAGCGCATTTCCAGACGGTGGTATCATCACAGGCCAACGCTTTATAGATTCCGAAAGCGATATCATCTATCTTTATGATGAGTCGGGATTCTCGGATCTCTATCTGGAACTGGTGCAAACTGCTGATGGCGAGCGCTATATGTATCACAAACCCAATCTCACACGTCCGTCTGAGATGAGCATGAGAATCACCGAATCTCACCCGGAACGGGCTTATTCCATGCATTTCTGGTGGCAGACACCGGCTTATGACGACGTGGATTACAACGCCTACAAGCTCTATGTGCAACATAACGAGTATGATCCAGAATTGATTGCCACCATTAGCTTTGTCGATGGCCCCGAGTATTTTGCCGACTTCCAGACCGGCAGCGGAAAAGCCTGCTATTGGGTGGTGGCCACCGATGGTCAGATCGAATCCGAACCCAGCAACATAGTTGAGTTTGAATTCCCGATCTCAAATGAAGACCTCGTGCAGCAGCCGAGCCTGAATGTCTATCCCAACCCCGTCAGTTTCAGAGGCGGAAACAGCCTGCAGATCGAGGCCAAAGGCTTTGAAAAGGCCGAGCTGAGCATCTATAACATCCGGGGACAGAAGCTGCTCTCTCAAAAGCTGGAAGACGAGAAATATAGCTGGAATGGCCGGGATCGCAATGGCGAACTGGTCGGCAGCGGTATCTACATGATGCGTGTGGAGGGTGCCGGTAAGCGCTCCTTCAGCCGCAAAATCATTATTACTAAATAAAATGGAAAGATCAATTTATAGCCAGAAGGCTCTGGAAAGATTTGGAATCGGCTACAATTGCACACAAAGTGTCTTTGCAGCCCTTTCCGATCTTCTGGGTCTGGATGAAGAGCGAGCGCTGAAGATCTCCTCCACATTTGGCGGAGGCATGGGAATGGGCAGCGTTTGCGGCGCTCTCACCGGGGCAATGATGGCCTTGGGACTGGGGGCGGGAATCAGCCGCTATTCCCCCGAAGCCAAAGACGAGATCGGCGCTCTCAATGCAGAGCTGGTCCGGCGCTGGCGGGAAGAGATAAAGGCCATCGACTGCCGTGATATCCTGGGGATTGACCCCACTGATCCAGTGCAAAAACAGGCAGCCCAGGAGGCAGGAATCATAGCCCAACGCTGTCCCCGCTGCGTGGAATCTGCCACCCGGATCACCCAGGAGATGCTTCACGAGCTTGATGTCATCTGAGCTATGCTCATCCCTTTTGGGAAAAGTCAGAAAGCCCGCTGAAGGGCTGCATATTTAACAAGTAAATACAAGGACAGGAGGAAATAATGTCCGAAATAATATATATAAAAGGTCGTGAGATCATGGATTCACGGGGTAACCCCACCGTGGAAGCAGATGTACAACTCGAAAGCGGAGTAATGGCCCGCGCCGGAGTGCCCAGTGGCGCTTCCACCGGCGAACGTGAAGCCATCGAGCTGCGGGACGGAGACAAAAGCCGTTACCTCGGCAAAGGCGTACTGAAGGCGGTGAAAAACGTCGATGAAATCATCGCTCCTGAGCTTTTGGGAACAGAATCCCTGGAGCAGGCAAAGCTGGACAAAATGATGCTGGAACTGGACGCTACGGAAAACAAAGCCAAGCTTGGCGCCAATGCCATCCTGGCCGTTTCCATGGCTGCCGCACGCGCTTCTGCCATCGAACTGGACATCCCGCTTTACCGCTATCTGGGCGGCGTCAATGCCTTCACCCTGCCGGTGCCGATGAGCAACATCATCAATGGCGGAGAACATGCCGATAACAACGTGGATATTCAAGAGTTTATGATCATGCCGCTGGGAGCCAAAACCTTCCGTGAAGCGCTGCGCATGAATGCCGAAATCTTCCACGCTCTGAAAGCCATCCTCAAAGGCAAGGGACTGGCCACATCCGTGGGTGATGAGGGCGGTTTTGCCCCAAATCTGGATTCCAATGAGGAAGCCCTGATCGTGATCGTGGAAGCCATCTCCAAAGCCGGATACAAACCCGGTGAAGACGTATATATTGCGCTGGATGCCGCCGCTTCTTCGTTCCAGCAAAAAGACGGCAAATACGCCATCGACGGCAAACAGCTCTCCAGCGAAGAACTGATCACCTATTACGAACAAATGGTGGCAAAATACCCGATCTGCTCTCTGGAAGACGGTTTGGGCGAAAACGACTGGGACGGCTGGAAACTGCAGAATCAGCGCTTGGGCTCAAAGATTCAACTGGTGGGCGATGACCTGCTGGTCACCAATCCCAAGTTCATCCGCAGAGGCATCGCCGAAAAGGCTGCCAATTCCGTGTTGATCAAGCTCAATCAGATCGGCACCGTGACCGAAACCATCGATGCCATCAATACCGCCCACAAAGCGGGCTGGACCTGCGTGATCTCACACCGTAGCGGCGAAACCGGAGATACCTTCATCGCAGACCTTGCCGTGGCCATGAATACCGGCCAGATCAAGACCGGAAGCGTCTCCCGCAGCGAAAGAGTGGATAAATATAACCAACTACTGCGCATCGAAGAGGAACTGGGCGAAGCTGCCTATTTCCCTGGAAAAGCAGTGATAAAACAGCTTAGCTAAGCGTAACATAATCATATAGAAAGGCCCCTCGACGAGGGGCCTTTTATTACACCACAAAATGGCTGCGCAATTTTGCGGGGACCCCGACACAGTTCCCCGTAGCTCCAGCTGTGCTCCAGGGGCTCGTAGCTCCTGCTACGTTTTAGTTCCCCGTAGCTCCAGCTGTGGATTGAGGGGAAGTTTTCAAGTAGCACGCAGATTCCGCAGATTTTATTTAGGTCCACAGATTTACACCAATTAGCACGGAAAAAGGCTGTGAGTTATGCAAGAACTACTCAACTCTCTAAACCTTCTCAACCTCATAACTCCCGCACTCCCGCACCCCTGCACCCCCGCGCATCAGCACTCCCGCACATCAGCACCAAACAGCGTTCAATATGCCTGTGGAGTGGGGCCTTTTTGCCCGCCATCGCCACTGCGTTCGATCACGCCGCCACTGCCGGTGCTAAATTCCCTTTGTCCGATCTCGCAGTCTTGCAGCATGATATCCCCGCTACCGGTATTTGCCCGGGCCAGGTTTATCTTGCTGTCATGCATCACCAGATTGCCACTGCCGGTATCCGCCACCAGATTCTCTATCTGGCATTTTGAGATCATGATATCCCCGCTGCCCGTATCCGCCACCAGCCTTTTGATTTGGCTTTCATACACCTTGACGTTGCCGCTGCCGGTATCCAGAGAGAGTAGCGGTGAGTTTTTCAGGCCGATGATCTTCAGGTCTCCGCTGCCGGTGTCGATCTCCAGCTTCAGATTTTGCGGGATGTTTCCCGTTATATTCCTGATGAGCACGGGCTTATTGGTCTTGGAGCTGGTCTTGATGCCGCCATCCACAAGGCTAAGGCTCGCATCTTCGGGCTCAAATTCAAAGTAGCTGATAGTAAGCTCCACTTGATTACTTTGCCGGCCGTTCAGGTTGATTTCACCCGAGCCGATATCGAGCATGAGTTCGTCGTAATCATATGCTTGAGAGATCGTTATCTGATTCTCATATTTCAGCTCAACTCCATCTACCTTCACCACATTGGAGTTTTCATTGACGATGATGCAGGCAGATAGGGCAAAGACAATCAAGAACATTCCGCCGATCAGGCGGGCGCTAAATTTTCTTTTCATTTTGGGCTCCTTGTCGCTATGTGTTTTGGCTCACTTGGGTTGTGAGGCTTACCCTTTTAAAGAGATCAGACGGGCGTTTTGCAATCTCCGTCTCAAGCAAACCATAAGTGATTACATCATATCTGATTATGATCTCTACGTCAAGCAATAATTGCCCCCCCCAGATCTCGCAGATACACCAATTTTAAGTTGTAAGGCTTTAGAGTTTTAAGATGTTAAAGTGTACCAGTTTTGACTGCCATTGATACCAGGAAGCAAGAACTTCTGCCCAATCCGCGTTCTTTTAAAGCAAGGAACTTGACAGATTTGCCCCAATCAAAAAGAATCTCCGAAAAGCTTTTGAAGGATCCTTTCATGCAAGAAATAAAACTGGACTTATCCAATCTCGGAGAGGCCTTTCGCGCCGAACTTCCCGAGGAGCGCGTGGCCGAGGCTCAGACCCATTTTTTGAAACAAATCTCAGAGCGTATGCACCGTCTTTATTGTGGAAAGATGCAGACTCTGCCCAAAGCCGGCATCTTTGGCTTCAATTGGTTCAACGTCTGGTACACACCCGGAGTTTCGCAGATCTCGACCTCGATTCGGGACAATCAAGAGCTCTCATATAGCCTCTCAAACCGGGGAAATCTGGTGGCGGTGGTGAGTGACAGCACGCGGGTCCTGGGGGATGGAGATTGCGGTCCGGCCGGCGGCCTTGGCGTGATGGAAGGCAAGGCTATGCTGATGAAGTATCTGGGAGCCTGCGATGCCATCGCCCTCTGTGTGGACAACCGCGATGACGCGGGTAATCCTGTGGCGGATAAGCTGATAGACTTTGTAAAGATGCTCCAGCCCAGCGTGGGTGCGGTGAATCTGGAAGACATCTCCCAGCCAAATTGCTACCGTGTGTTGGACGAACTACGCGAAAGCTGCGATATCCCCGTCTGGCATGATGATGCCCAGGGCACAGCTTGCGTCACTCTGGCCGGAGTGATCAACGCTCTGAAGCTGACCGGACGCAGCATAACTGACTCCCGCGCTGTATTATACGGTTGCGGCGCAGCCAATAGCACCATCGCCGATTTCCTTTTGCAAGAAGGCATGGATCCGGCTAAACTTACTATATTTGATAGCAAAGGCGGTCTGCATCTGGGTCGCCAGGACATCCGTGATAATCCCGATAAATTCAAGCAGTGGGCTTTGGCGCAAAAGACTAATCCACAGAAGTTTAACACGATGGAAAAAGCCATGCATGGAGCGGATATCCTGATCGCTCTCTCCACTCCGGGGCCGGATACCATCAAGCCCCAGTGGATCAGCCTGATGGCGCGGGATTCCATCGTCTTTGCCTGTGCCAATCCCGTGCCGGAAATCTATCCCTATGAAGCACATAAGGCCGGCGCAAAGATCGTGGCCACCGGACGCGGGGATTTCCCCAATCAGGTAAATAATTCCGTGGGCTTTCCCGGCATCCTCAAGGGTGTGCTGATGGTGCAAGCCCGCAAGATCACGGACGGCATGGCGATCGCTGCAGCTCATTCGCTAGCGGCATTTGCCCAGAGACGCGGGATTGACCCCCAAAATATCATTCCCCGCATGGATGAGACCGAGGTCTTTGCCCATGTGGCGGCGGATGTGGGGCAAAAGGCTGTGGAAGAAGGCTTTGCCCGCGTGATTATGAGCCGGGAAGAGATCTTTGAACGTGCTTTGGCAGAGATCACCCAGTCCCGGGCACTCTGCCATCATCTGATGGATTCGGGCTTCATCAAGAGCCCTCCCCAAGAGTTGATCCAAGAGGTATTTGAGACTTGTTTGGCAAAATTCAAGAGCTGATTCAGCGCAAAAAAAGCCCGCTGATGCGGCGTCTGGGTTATCTGCTCAAGCTGCTCTTTACCGTGCTGCTTCTGGCCTGGATCCTGCACAAGGTGGACGTCCCCACGGCCTTTAGCAATGCCTCTACCTTGCCGCTGCTCAGTGCTTTGGCCATTTTGCTGCTCTCTGTGCTGCGGCACTTTATCCAGTGTGTGAATTGGCGCTGTGCCCTGCATCTGAACGAGGGCTACTCCTACAATCGGCGGGAACTGATCTCCTCCTATCTGGTGGCATTGCCCCTGCGCTTTGTCATCCCCGGAGGTCACGCCTCTTTGGCTAAGGTCTTTTACCTGAAAAATACCAGTCTGCTGGCCTCACTGGTTTCCACCATGACGGAGCGGCTCTTTATGAGCTGGGCGACCTGGACTTTTGCGGCGATTGCCACTTTCTTTATCTATCCGCAGTTTAGCCTCGCTTTGCGCTTGATTCTGATCCTGGTGGCGGCCTTTCTGCCCCTCTGGGCGGCGCTGATCATGGGCATCGGCAAGGGCAAAGTGCATCAGCCGGCTTTTCTGAGGCAGGCGCCCCGCATGATGCTTCTGCAGATCGCCAATACCCTGCTGATGTATCTGCAATACTATATCGTGCTCAACCATCTGGGCAAGATCTCGGCGATCGGCACCTGGCTGGGGATTTCGCTGACCAATCTGGCAAATTCCATCCCGATCACCATCTCAGGACTGGGATTGAGAGAGGGCTTTGCCATCCATTTCCTGGAGGGATTCAATTTCAGCTCTGAGGCAGCGGTGGCGGCTACTTTGAGCGTGTTTTTCTTTCATGATCTGCTCTCTGCTGCGGCGGGAGCGGTGGTGCTGTTTAGAAGTAAAAAGCTGGCGGGGATGTAGTTGCACGCAGATTCCGCGGATAAAAGCGCAGATATTCATTGGTGCGGGAGTGCCGGGGTGCCGGAGTGCGGGAGTTCCCCGTAGCTCCAGCTGCGGACTGAGGAAGTTTTCGAGTTTTCAAGAAGTTGCCGACCGATAAATACTCAACCCTCTAAACCTGCTCAACTATCTCAACCTTCCCAACCTTTTGATTGCCCTAATCCGCTCGAACGGTCAGATCTGCGTTCCATTAAGAGAGGGTTGATCAGATCAATTTCTAAATGCGGTCACGCGATAAAAGCCTTTTCCCCTGGTCCCGGCAGCAATATCCACAAAGTAGGTTCGACTCGCTGCGGTGGTGCCCAAAAGGGTGATCTCGCCGCTGAAATCCGGCAGAGGGCAAAAGTACACTTTATAGCCGCCGGGGCTTCCGCTTGCTGCATTCCATGAGATTTTGACATTGGTGGGCCCTATCCTCTGAATGGTGATTTCTTGCGGTTCAGACAGGGCTTGCGTCACGGTCAGGCTCACGGGGATTTCCAACACTGAATTTGTGGCACTGGTGCTGGTGATGGTGATGGTCTCGTTATAAGTTCCTGCCGCCAGTCCGCTGGCATCAAAGCCTATGCTGAGATTATGATTTACAGTCCCGCTGGCGATGCTACCGCTGGAGCTATTGCCAGAATTGATGCTCAGCCAGGTGTTTCCCACGATTTCCTGACTAATTTCCACCGCGTCCAGGCAGACTCCGTAGCCATAATTTGTGGTTCCTT
>CAZWUD010000037.1:0-9540 GCA_964637055.1 uncultured Candidatus Cloacimonadota bacterium | reverse complement strand
ATGATGCGCGATGCCAAGATCCTGCAGATCTACGAAGGGACCAATCAGATCCAGCGGGGCATCGTGGCCTCAAACCTCTTGAAAGAATTCTAGTTAAACCAGAATTGCCTGTGGCTAAAATACTTGTTCATACCTGTTGTGCGCCCTGCCTGATCGCCCCCTATAGCGGGCTGAAAGAGGCAGGGCACACTGTTTCCGCCTTTTGGTTCAATCCCAATATCCATCCCCTGCATGAGTATCATCTACGGCGTAATGCCTTGCGGGAATTTGCTGCCACAGAGGGTTTTGAGCTTTTGGAAGAGGATAGATACGGTCTGCATGAGTTTTTGGAAAACACCCTGGATGACATCGAGGACCGCTGTGAATACTGCTACCTTTCTCGCATAGAGGCTGTGGCCAAAGCGGCGGCTGAGGGCGATTTTGACGCTTTCTCCAGCACCTTGCTATACAGTAAATATCAAAACCATCAGCGCATAATAGAGATAGCCCATCAGATGAGTGCTAAATATCATGTGGACTTCTTCTATAAAGACTGGCGCAAGCTTTGGAAGGAAGGCATCAGCTTATCCAAAAAAGCAGGAATGTATCGCCAGCAATACTGCGGCTGCATTTTTAGCGAGGAGGATCGCTATCGTGAGCGCATACCAAGAGATAGATCTCAGTAATCTGAAGACATATTCGGTCAGGAGCAGGTCCAGCAAAGTGGATAGCTCTCAATTTGCTAAAAAAGGCAAAGTGGATAGCTCCGGTTTGCTCGATATCCTGCCCGATATCCTGAGTGCCAAAGATCTGAAGGAACTCATCAAATCCTGCAAAAGCGCTAAGGCAAAGGGCAAAGCTATCATTATCGGTATGGGCGGGCACGTGATCAAATGTGGTCTTGCTCCGCTGATCATTGAGCTGATGGAGGCCGGTTATGTCTCTGCCATTGCAGTGAATGGCTCGGTGATGATCCATGATTATGAGATTGCCTTTTTCGGTCAAACCTCCGAGGATGTTTCAAAATCTCTGGCAGATGGCTCCTTTGGCATGGCTTTTGAAACCAGTCACGGGATCAATACCTGCATTACAGAGGCCAGCAAACATGGCCTGGGCATGGGTGAAGGGGTCGGCAAGAAAATCCACAGCCAGGCAGAAAACGCAGAGCTGTCAGTGATGGGAAAGGCTTATGAACTGGGCATTCCGGTCACTGTCCACGTGGCCATCGGCACGGACATCATCCATCAAACACCCTGCGCAGACGGCAAGGCAATCGGGGATTGTTCCCTGAGGGATTTCCGTATCCTGTGCCAGCAGATTACCGGGCTTGATGAAGGTGGGGTATATCTGAATTTTGGCTCTGCAGTGATCCTGCCGGAAGTCTTTTTGAAAGCCCTGACCGTGGCGCGCAATATCACGGGGAAGGTAAAGAATTTTAGCACGGCCGTATTTGATATGAACCAGCATTACCGGGCGCGGGTCAATGTGGTGCAAAGACCTGTTGAAACAGGTGGTAAGGGCTATTACTTCATAGGTCAGCACGAGATCTTGATCCCGCTCTTGATCAAATCCATCCTCTATGAAGACTAATCCGGCACAAATGCTGGTAAAAGCGAAGCCGCGGTCTTTACAAGCCTGAAAAGGAGTAGCGTGAAACACACACTGAGAGTTTTGATCATAGACGCATCCAACGGTTTTTACCGCATTCAGAAGTACCCTCTGGGAGCTTTCTTTGGCCCTGTGGATCTGGGGCTGCATCTTTCTGGAAAATACGGATCTTTGAATATAGGGGTTGGCATCCTGGCCGGCTCTATCTTTCCGGGCTCAAACCGTCTGATCTTCACGGGTTTCTCTCCGGCCTGGGGTGGCTATTATATCTCCAGCATGGGCGGGGCCGGGCTGGTCTTTGACAACCTTGGCATCAATATGATCTCCATCATCGGCAAAGCGTCCAGCCCCAGCGTGATGGTGCTCAACCGTAATCATGGTGAAGAGATAGAACTGGATCTGGAAACGGTGGATCCGGAATTGATCTGGCAGCAAGAAGGAATCTATGGCATGATGCAGACTGTGCATGACCGCTATCGGGATCGCTATGAAAACGATCCCCGCGTCCTGGCTGTGGGTCCCGCGGCCAAATACACGGATATTGGCGGAGTGGTATCCGTCCCCATCAAGGATGGCAAACTGAGCCATATCGACACCTGGGCGGGGCGGGGTGGCTTTGGCTCCAAACTCCTGCAGCAGCACGGCATTTGCTCCATTATCTATGGCGGGACACACGTTGATGAAGATTTTCGGGACCGCAAAGTAGCCGATGAATGGTTCCAGGCTCGCTATGAACGAAAGATGATCGAAAAGGACATTGAGGCTACCAAAAAATATCGCTTTGATCCGGATGTGCAGACGGGTGGGACTTTCGGTGTGAATTTTAACAACAATTCCGAAAGACTCCTGGCATTCAATTACCGCAGTATCTTTTGGAGTGACCAGAAACGCCGCAATTTCCACGAAAAACATATCCGCTTGCACTACTTGAAGCAGTTTAACACAGAGACCATTATCCCCAAAAAGCAAGCTACTTGCGGGGAGCCCTGTGTGGCGGTCTGCAAAAAGTATCAGGGTATCTATAAAAAAGATTATGAACCCTATCAGTGCCTGGGGCCGCTCTGCGGTGTTTTTGACCAAAGAGCAGCGGAAAGGCTCTGTCACAAGGCAGACAGCCTGGGCTTTGACGCCATCTCCGTGGGCGGATTTCTGGCTTGGCTGATGGACTGCCTGGATGCCGGAAGCATCCATCCTGATGAGCTGGGGGTGACAAAGCTGCCTCGCTGGAACGTGCAGGATTTTGACACTGTGGTTGATTCGATGCACAATGCCGAGCTGGGCTGCGACCTTTTGGATAATATGCTAGGCTCAGAGCCAAAGATTGACCTCAAAGAAGGAGCCCGTAAATATGCACGCAGGCTATCACGCAGCAAAAAACAGCCAACAATGGACAATTTTGTCTTCAATTCCTTTGGCCGTTGCGGATGGATGGTGCCAAATCAGTATTGGACACCCGGAGTTCTGTCGCCGATGCCCACCATGGGTAGATATTATATGTATTATGGAAATCAGTACCATAGCCCCCGGGAACTGGGCAAGATAAATGCGGATCGCATGAAAATGGAGCTAATGCTGGACAATCTGGGCGTCTGCCGTTTCCATCGAGCCTGGGCGGAAGAGATGTTGCCTCAGATCATTGAGGAACTCTTTGGCCTGAAAGAGGAGCTGGAACTCTGCTCACACATCACTGCACGGCGCATCAATTGCCGTAATGCATCCGTCTATTGGGAAACTAAGCGTAATCGGGATTATGTGCATCAGGCCCTGATCAAAATGGCCGAGGCCGACGATGATGCGGATCTAAAGTCCTGGCTACTCCGTTTTGCCGAAGATAAGGATGCGGCAGCTTTTGATTTCTGGTATGAAATCCTGAAAGGGATCGACGAAAATCTAAGAGAAATCTGATGAGATTAAGCGGATATCTGCCAAAATGCCGATGATTGGCGGACTTTAGCTAAAAAAATGCTTGCCTAATCTGCAAAGTTTAGAAAAGTGGCAAAAAAACTAATTGGGCTTTGTTTTCGAAGCCTTTGGGAGAGTTAATGCGATTAAAGACCTTTCCGGGAGGTATCCACCCTCACGACGAGAAGCATTATTCAGCGTCAGCACCCATTACAGATTTTCCAATCCCCCAGCGGGTGATAATTCATCTCTCACAACACATAGGAGCGCCATCCACTCCCTTGGTTGAACAAGGTGATGCCGTCCTGAAAGGGCAGCTAATCGCCTCTTCTTCCGGCTTTGTGTCTCTCAACCAACACGCATCTATCAGTGGCACTGTGACCAAGATTGGCAAGTTTTTGCATCCCACCGGTGCTATGGGAACGGGTATTGAGATTTCTTCCGATGGCAAAGATGAGGAGATCGAGCTGGGTGATGATGAAAACTTTTTGGAGCTTTCGGCCGAAGTGCTGAAAGAGAGAATCGGCAGTGCCGGCATCTGCGGTATGGGCGGAGCGGGATTTCCCAGTTATGTGAAGCTTTCGCCTCCGGCAGATAAAAAGATCGATGTCGTGATTCTGAACGGGGTCGAATGTGAGCCCTACCTCACCAGTGATCATCGACTGATGTTGGAGCATTCCCAAGAGGTTATCAACGGCCTCAAGGTAATCATGAAGGTCGTGGGAGCCAAAGAGGGCGTCATCGGTATCGAAGCCAATAAACCGGATGCCATCGAGCTCTTGCAAAAGCTTTGCAAGAAGGAGAAAGGCCTGTCTGTGGCGGGCTTGAAAATGCAATACCCGCAAGGTGCAGAAAAGCAATTGATCTATGCTGCCACCCGGCGCAAAGTGCCGGCCGGTGATCTGCCCATGGCGGTCGGAGTCGTGGTGCAAAACGTTGCCACCGCTGTGGCCGTCTATGAAGCGGTGAGATTTCAAAAACCGCTGACAGAGCGCGTGATATCCGTTACCGGTCCCATCGTGAAAAAGCCCATGAATCTCAAAGCTCCGATCGGGACGCTGTATAGCGAATTGGTCGAGTATTGCGGAGGTGTGACTGAACCCATAGGCAAAGCAATCTCCGGGGGGCCCATGATGGGCTTTGCAATGCCGTCCCTGGATGCTGCCATGACCAAAGGCAGCAGTGGACTGGTTCTGTTTGGTGAAAAAGCAGCTAAATCCATGGCCGAGCATACTTGCTTGCGCTGTGCCCGCTGCGTGGATATCTGTCCGATGAACCTCATGCCTTCTACAATCGTCAACGCGGTGAAATACAACAATCTGGATATGGCGGTCAAGGCCGGGCTCAACGACTGCATCAAATGCGGAAGCTGCGCCTATGTATGCCCTGCCCAGATTCGCCTGGTCCAGTGGATTGACACCGGCAAGATACGCTATGCGGAGGCACAGAGGAAAAAATGACTATGAATAGCAAAGATAAACTCATTGTTTCTCCGGCACCTCACATTCACGACAGAACGACCGTGAAAAACGTGATGTGGAATGTGGTGCTGGCCTTGGTTCCTGCCCTGCTTTTTGCCACATATTACTGGGGTTTTAGAGCGCTCCTGCTCTCCTTGACAGGTGCCGTGACCGCAGTCTTATGTGAGGCAATTATTCAAAAACTAAGGAAAGTACCGGTCACAGTGCATGATGGCTCGGCTTTCCTCACCGGCTTGCTCCTCGCCTTTAATATCCACGCCGGAGCGCCGATCTGGCTGCCCATCATCGGTGCCGTATTTGCCATCACCATTGGCAAACAGGTCTTTGGCGGACTGGGTAACAACCCGGTCAACCCCGCTCTATTGGGGCGTGCCTTCTTGCTTGCCAGTTGGCCCACTCGGATGACGGGCGGCTGGGTAGCCGTGGAAGGCTTTGCCATGAGTGGCATAAATAAGCTCAGCCGAATCGCCACCGATCTTGAGCAACTATCTCCCAAAGCTTACGAACTGGTGACTTCCGCAACCCCCCTGGGCGTCGCCAAGACTCTGCGCGACAGCAGCTTTGTGGCCGATATCAACGCTCAGGCTCAAGGCATTGATCTGGGTGGAAGGATCTTCAGTAGCCTCACCGAAATGGAAACCCTGAAGAGCCTTTTTTGGGGAAACATCGGCGGTTGCATCGGTGAAGTATCCGCTTTTGCCCTGCTTTTGGGAGCTGCTTATTTGCTCTACAAAAACATCATCGAATGGCGCATCCCGCTCTTCTTTATCGGAACAGTCTTTGTGCTGAGTTTCCTTTTTGGGGGAATTCCCGGTAGCGGAACTTCGGTAATGCTGCCTTTCTTCCACATCTTTTCCGGTGGTTTGATGCTGGGCGCTTTCTTTATGGCGACGGATTATACCACGACGCCTCTGACTAAAACTGGCCGCATCATTTTTGGCATTGGCTGCGGCTTGCTCACCATCGTGATTCGCTTGGTGGGTGGCTATCCGGAAGGCGTGAGCTACAGCATTCTGCTCATGAATGTATCCACTCCGCTGATCGATAAGCTGACCATGCCAAAGCCTTTTGGGAGGGTGAAGAAATGAAATACTATCTCAAGCTTGGTCTCATCCTCTTGCTTTTCTGTGTGGTTGCCAGCGGGGTTTTGGCATATCTGAATACCCTCACAGCCCCGGTTATTGCCGAGCGCAAATCCCGCGAAGAAGAAAAGACGCGCAGATCCCTGATCCCCGATGCAGAGTTTGTGCAAAAAGAAACCGATCAAGGCATGATCTACTTTGTGGCGGAAGATCCTGAGACAGATAAACTCTTGGGTTACACTTTCATCGCAGAAGATATGGGATATTCCGGCAGGGTCCAGACCATGGTCGGGGTCAATCCTGATTTTGAAGTACTGGGCATCCAGGTGATGGATCAGTCAGAAACTCCTGGCCTGGGCGCAAATTGCTCAACTTTGGGTTTTAGCAATCAGTTTTCCGGCTTAAAGATCAAAGACTTATATGTGGATAAAGACGGCGGTGCGGTTGTCTCCCTGACCGGAGCCACGATCACATCCCGCTGCATCGCAAATTCGCTTAGGGAAAGCATCCTCGATGTGCAGGATGAACCTCAAACGGGAGGTGAACAATGACCTTTTTAAAAGAACTGACCAAGGGTGTCATCAGGGACAATCCCATCTTTGTGCTGGTATTGGGCATATGTCCCACCCTGGCGGTCACCACATCGGTGATAAACGCTCTGGGCATGGGCTTTGCCGCCACATTTGTGCTGTTTTGTTCCAATATCATTATTTCCATGATCAAAAACATTACTCCTTCCAAGATCCGCATTCCGGTCTATATAGTGGTGATAGCATCATTTGTGACCATCGTGGATATGGTGATGGCGGCTTATCTGCCGGCTTTGCATAAGAGCCTGGGTCTTTTTATCCCGCTGATCGTGGTAAATTGCATCATTCTGGGTAGGGCGGAAGCCTTTGCCAGCAAAAACAATGTATTCATGAGCATGGCCGATGCCATCGGAATGGGGCTTGGCTTTACCCTCTCGCTCAGCGTGGTTGCCACTTTCCGCGAGATCCTGGGTGCCGGCACCTGGCTGGGAGTGAGAGTCGCCCCGCATAGCTATGACCCGATGCTGGTCGCCATCCTTGCTCCGGGTGCATTTATTACTCTCGGTTTTCTGATGGCACTGATGAACATGGTGAAGGAGAAGAAATAATGCACTACCTCGGCGAAATCTTCGTGATGGCAATGACGGCCATCTTCATCCAAAACTTCGTATTGGCCCGTTTCCTGGGGCTGTGCCCATATCTGGGAGTATCCAAAAAGCTGGATTCTGCATTGGGCATGGGTATGGCGGTGATCTTTGTAATGACCCTGGCCAGTGCGATCACATTCCTGATCTATAAATACCTCTTAATCCCAAACAGTCTGGAATATCTGCAGACCATCGCCTTTATCCTCACGATCGCTTCCTTGGTGCAGTTTGTGGAGATGGTGATCCAAAAGAATGCCCCGGCTTTGTATAAATCCCTGGGTGTCTTCCTGCCTTTGATCACTACAAATTGCGCTGTGCTGGGTGTGGCGATCCTGAATACCACAGCTTATCGTAGTGATGCAGTGACTCCTTACAACTTCCTGGATAGCGTGCTCAATGGCTTCTTCAGCGGAGTCGGTTTCACAGTGGTGCTGCTGGCCATGGCGGGTCTCCGGATGCGCCTGGATATGGCCGAGCTACCCAAAAGCATGAAAGGCATGCCGATCGCATTGATCCTGGCCGGCATTATGGCCCTGGCATTTTACGGATTCATGGGATTCCAGATTTAAAGGGGGATGATTATGATGTATATTCTATTAGAAAGCGCTTCCACCCTTGGCACGATCGGCCTACCAATCCTGATCATTGGCGCTTTGGGACTCGTCTTTGGCCTGATCCTGGCCATAGCTTCCAAAGTCTTTGCCGTGCAGATCGATCCACGTGTGGAAGAGATCACCAAGGTCTTGCCCGGGGCAAATTGCGGTGCTTGCAGCCGAGCCGGATGTGCCGGCTATGCAGATCAGATAGTCCATGGCGGAGAAGCAATCAATAAATGCGCACCCGGCGGAGCTGACGTGGTAGCTCAGATCGC
Organism: uncultured Candidatus Cloacimonadota bacterium; assembly: GCA_964637055.1. Classification (GTDB taxonomy): domain Bacteria; phylum Cloacimonadota; class Cloacimonadia; order Cloacimonadales; family Cloacimonadaceae; genus UBA5456. The sequence goes on along the minus strand of CAZWUD010000037.1, from coordinate 1,440 downwards.
TCAGATCATGGGTATGGAGGCCAGCACTCAGACTCGAAAAGTGGCCGTGATCCATTGCTCAACCGGTGGCTATGAAAACACTAAGTGGAAGTATGATTACCAAGGCGTGAAAAGCTGTAAGGCTGCAGTAAATGTCGCCGGCGGGCCAAATTCATGCCCCTGGGGATGCACGGGGCTCAATGACTGCATGCGAGCTTGTGTGTTTGATGCAATATCGATAGACAGCAACGGAATGCGCCTGATTGATCTGGAAAAATGCACGGGCTGCGGAGCTTGCGTGAAGGCCTGTCCCCGTAATCTCATCGATCTGGTGCCCATCAATCGCAATGTCTACATCAGATGCTTCTCCCAAGAAAAGGGCGGCGAGGCCAAGCAGGTCTGCGGCAGTAGCCATCCCTGCATCGGCTGCGGTATCTGCAGCCGGAAATGCCCGGTTCAAGCCATCACGATCGAAAACAATCTTGCTCACATAGACTATGACAAATGCATAAATTGCGGTATTTGCGCCACGGTATGCCCCACGAAGGCTATTCTGGATCTGCTGGTCTGTACTCGCAAGAAAGCCGAGATTGATCCCGAAAGCTGCATCGGCTGCACAATCTGTGCCAAGATCTGTCCCGTGGACGCCATAAGCGGTGAGGTCAAAAAGCTGCATGAAGTGGATAAAGCTAAGTGCATAGGCTGCGAACAGTGTGTGCCCAAATGTCCCAAAAAAGCCATTGAAATGGTCTAATCACAGCCTGGTATAAGTTGCAGCCCGGATCCATTGGGTCCGGGTTTTTTTACGCCCCATCAAATGGCTAAGAAAAGTGACGGAGCCTAAGACTCTATGAGCTCCCGTATCACCCAGCTTGCCGCCATCATACCCATGATAGCCGGCATATAGCTGATGGAGCCGATCACCTGCCGTTTGCGTCCACGCTCGATGGTTTGCTCATCATCTATATCCATCTCGGAATCCGGCGCCAGCGGGTTTTCGGAAGAATAAACGCAAGGGAAGTCCAGCTTGACGCCGCGGCGGCGGAGAAACTTGCGCACTCTACGCGCCAGCGGGCAATTATAGCTTTTGCTGATTTTGTCCAGATGGATCAGCCCGGGATCCAGCCTGTTGCCGGCCCCCATCACTGAGATAAACTTTTTGCCGCTCTTGGCCAGATCTTCCAAAAACCCGATCTTGGGGCCGAGGCTGTCGATGGCATCGATCACGTAGTCTGCACTGGCGGTCAGTTCTTGTCTATTCTCGGCATCCAAAAACACCTGGTGGCAGATCAGCTCTGCCTCTGGATTGATGGCCAGGATGCGCTCTTTCATGAGCTGGGTTTTGGGCTTTCCGATGCTGTCCCGGGTGGCCAGGAGTTGGCGATTGACATTGCTGGGTCCCACCGTGTCAAAATCGATCAGGATCAGCTTTGCGACTCCCGCTCTGGCAATCGCCTCGGC
>CAZWUD010000036.1:6612-9554 GCA_964637055.1 uncultured Candidatus Cloacimonadota bacterium | reverse complement strand
AGGAATCCCATGCAAAAGTATCAATGCATCGCTTGTGGCTGGATCTATGATCCCGCGGATAACGACAACGTTCCCTTTGAACAACTTCCTGAAGATTTTGTTTGCCCGGAGTGCGGTGTCGGAAAAGACATGTTTGAACCTCTCGATTAACTAATCACATAAGGCCGGGGAGTTCAGGCTTCCCGGCAATTCTTTTCAAACCCCCGATCAATTATTGAGGAAACATGACAGTCACTGAATTCAACGAAATCCTGGACTTTGCGGTTGACCGCGAAAAAGAGGCGGTAGCATTCTATCGCGAGCTACAAAAGCAAGCTAAATTTGCAGATCAGAAAGAAATGCTGAAAGGGCTGGAGAATATGGAGATGGGGCACATAGCCGTGATCGAAAGCATCAGAAAAAATGGCGTGGACCCTCAGGAAATCCAAAATACTCCAAATCTGAAAATCAGCGAATATATGACCACAGAACTTGATGAGAAAGACCTCAGCTATCAAGGCATCCTCATCAAAGCCATGAAACGGGAAGAGCTCTCGCAGAAACTCTACACCGAGATGAGCCGTAAATTTGCCGATCCCCAGCTCTCCACCCTTTTCAAACGGCTGGCCTCGGATGAAGCAAAACACAAGCTGCACTTTGAGCAGCTCTACGACGATTTTATCAGTAAAGGCAATTGAGGCTGGCACTTGACACTTCGCAGCGCTCGGGCTCCATCGCCCTGGCGGATGCACAGAAGCTGCTGTATAGCGCCTACTTTGATCTCAGGATCACGCACAGCGAGACCCTGATGCCCCAGATTGACCACGCTCTGAAGATCTGTGGCCTGAGCCCTGAGGATCTGTCCGAGATCTACGTCTGCATCGGCCCGGGATCTTTCACCGGACTGAGGATAGGTCTGGCTACTGCCAAAGGAATCGCCTTTGCCCTGAAAATCCCGGTCATCACTGGCGATTCTCTGCAATTGACGGCGCTCCCATGCCTGATCAGCGGACGCAAAATCCTCAGCGTGATTGATGCCCGCATGAAGGAAGTCTACGCCGCTCTTTATGATCACCAGCTAAATGAGATCGTTCCCCCTCAGGTGATAACACCCTCTGAGCTGGCGAAATGGGATCTGTCAGATTCGATAGTCATCGGCAGCGGCACGGAATTGTTGAAGCCTATCCTGGAGCAAAGCGGCCTTGCTTTGGATTTTGCCCCGGGATATTACCAGGTTCCCAAAGCGGAAGGACTCTTTGACCTGGCGCTGATCTCACCGCCGGATATCTATTACAAAGATGAGCTTGCCGAGCTGGAGCCGCTATATCTCAGAGAGAGCACGGCTCAGATCAAAAGGCGGAAGTCAAAAGCTTAGGGAATTACCCGCGGGACTATCAAATCCCGCTTTATTTTATCTAAAGAGATAGATGAGCAGGGGTAGGTAAAACAGGCCGATGATGATGGAAAAGCTCACCATTGTGGCGGCAAATTTTCGGTCCATATTCTCCAGATCAGCAAAGATCAGAGTGCTGAAACCGATCGGCAACCCAGAGCAAATGGTCACAGTCGCAGCGGTCAATCCCTCCAGACCGAAGATCATAGAGAGCAGATAGCCGATCCCCAAGCCAAATCCCATGCGAATGAATATGGCCAGAAAAGCTGTGCGGATATTCTTCCTGCGCGGGGCAAAGTATAGCCCCAGGGCGATCATCACCAGAGGAGTAGTGGGCTGTCCCATCAGCTCCAAAAAGTTTACAGTGATAGGGCTTAGCTTCAATCCCACGGCTTTGATCAAAAAGGCTATCAGCATTGCCCAGAGGGGTGGTAATTTGAGAAACTTACCCCAGTCAATTTTGTCCCTATGGGATTGATCTCCGTATTTGATGGCGTTGTAATAGCTAAAAGTATAGATCATGAAGGTATTACCGATATCAAAGAGGGAGGCTCTCGCCAGACCCTCGTCTCCAAAAGCGGCATGAAAAAAAGGCAGGGCATAAGCTGTATTCATGATCATGGTGCCCACCAAAAAGCTGCCAAACTTCGGGCCGGAGAGCTTCAGGAAGCGGTTTGCCAGTTGTGAGATCAGATACATGCCCAGTACCACAAACATCGCCATAAAGGGGATGAAAAACATATCCGGACTCACCACTACGTTGTTGATGGCCAAAATCGTGAGGGCCGGCAGGGTGACTGTCAGTGCAAGTTTCAAAAAAACGTGGGCATCATCTTTGTTTAGCAGTTTCAGGGATTTGGCCAGCACGCCCACAAGGAAAGCCAGAATCAGGGGGGTGATCTTTTCAACAAAAGGGTTCATAAATCGCGATTGTCTTCTTCTATCCGAAAGCTGCGGTACAACTGGTCCAGATGTCCTTCCGTGATGCGGTTTTGGTTTTTCTGCAGTTCGCTCACTGGTTTTTCATGGTAAACAAATTCCGGGTCTTGGAGCAGTAGACTGCGCAACTGCCATTTATGCCGAAAAGTACGGCTTTCATATCTCTGTAAAACTTCCATTTGAGCACTGGAAAAGCCTCTGTGCATGCCGCTCTTGATGAGCTCCTCTGCATCTATCTTCAGTGGATAAAGCTCAGCTATCTCGATGATCCGAACGATCTCATCCCGCGTAAGCAGGTCCTGTTCATTTAGCTCACGATAGATTTCTCTTTCCGAAACAAAGCTTCGTCCATTCACCGTGGATAGAGCAGCGCTGTCAAAGCCGTCATCCACGATCTCGGTGACGGTCAGCCGATCAAATATATAGTGAGTTTTCTCCCGTACTGTTAGTTCAAACACATTCTGCATGATAAAAAGCATGGTGAAACTGATCAAAAAAGCCAAAATGGGGGCGGTGACCCAAGCCAGGGAGATCTTGGCCAGGATGTTGTAACGGATGTTTTTGCCGCCTTTGGCCAGACCGATGCCCACCACTGCTCCCACAATCACTTGAGTGGAAGAAACCGGCACCA
>CAZWUD010000036.1:0-6512 GCA_964637055.1 uncultured Candidatus Cloacimonadota bacterium | reverse complement strand
ACCGCGGCACCGAAGATATTGCCGGTGTCGTTGGCCCCCAGAGACCAGCCCAAAAACAGGCCGCTTAGCAGGTAAAAGAAAAACATTAGTTTACTCTAAAGCTGGCGCTTGATGGCATAAATCGAGAGTCTGTCACAGACATCTTGCGCTGCATCAGAGATCTTTTCAATGTGGATGGCAAAGAAGCGCAATTGGCTCTTGCGAGAAAGCTCTATATCCATGGCAAAAATCTTACGGCGCAGTCTCTCACCGATCTGATCTGCTTCACGTTCAAAGAAATAGACTTTGTGGATGTAGTTGTTTACTGCGGCCAGATCACGGAAAAAGGAGCGCACGGCAAAGACTAGCTGTTCCACCGCTGCCACAGAAGCTCTGGTGGTCTGCATCCACAGCTCATCCAGCTCTTCGGGGATATCTGGCATCTCGATTGAAAACTGCACCAGTGAATCCTTGATGTTGTCGATCACCTCGTCCGTGTTTTCCAAAATGGCCAGCACGTCTCCGCGGTTTTCCGGAATCAAGGTGCGCTCATACAGGAAACGCTCAATGCTCACGCGGAGGTCATCTGCTCGATGCTCAAATCCACGAATCTGCGAGAGCCGCTCTTCAAATTCCTCCAAGCGTCCTTGCAGAAAGTCATCCATTGCAAGCTGAAAAGTGGTGGCCGAATCGCTTACGATATCCAAAAATGTGTCGATCTGAGATTCAACGAAGCGGGTGGTCTTAAGAAGCAGCGCCATATCCTCACCTATCCTGTTTTTTTATTCTGTATCACATATTAATCCTACAGCGCTTTTTGTCAAGCATTGTGTCTGCACAAAAAAGCCACGGAGCATTGTCCATGGCTTTGTGTCTAGTGCTATTGAGGAGTGATTAGTTTTGGGTTTGTCTATTGTCTTTCATCACGTGGTCATCACGGTGTCGTCGATGCTTAATTATTTACCAGTTTCTGTCCTTCATGCCGGAACGGTGGCCACGGTTTCTCATGTTTTGCATATTGCGCCTACTGCGCATGTTATCCATGTTTCCCCAGCGGCGTTGGCCATCCATCATCATGGGCAGGTTTTCCAGCATGATGGCCTTCTGCTCTTTGCTCAGTTCCTTCAGGTGGCTTGCCATCAGGTCAATGCGGGCATTGCTCAGTTCCAGTTCTTTGGCATTGATCCGGCGGTTGATATCTTTGGCGAGCTTGATGTTTTCAGCCTTCAGGGCTTCCATCAGATCCATGCGCAGGTTCTTGATTTCTGCACTTATTGTATTGCTTTGACGCTCATAGGTCGCTCTGCCTTCAGTGAATTTCTTCATTTGGGCTTCGCTGAGCTCCAGTTCATCAAAAAACCTGTGCTGAGGCTCTGCTCCCTGCCCAAGTCCGGGTGCGCCTGTCCGGGGGATGTTACGGTCGGCTCTCTGGGCCAGCAGGATGCCGGCGGCCAGGACCATTACGAGGCTTATTACGATTATCTTTTTCATGGTATTGTCTCCTGTTTCTTAGTTCTTTATAGCGTTGCATATTGTGTTCAATGTGGTTAGCACTGGCATTGAAGTAGGCATCTGCTTCAGCCGCGCTCATCTGTTTACGAATGCTTAGTAGTCTGTTTCCCAATACTCTTTCGAGGGATCCTTGCAGATCCAGGGAGCGATCAATAATGGCATTAGCTTTATCTTCATTGACAGGATCCTGGGCGAGTGTGCGCATCAATTCTACCCGAGTGCTGTCAAAATGGGAACGCATTTGGCATATCTCCGCATCCTCAGGCAAGTCCCGCATGCGGTGAGGAAGCTGCATCCGCTCCTGGCGGACACGTGGCACCCTGGGATATGGCCGGGGCAGTTTGCGCAGAATAAGGCTGGAAGCAATGGCTGCGACATTAAAAGCCAGGGAGATGATGAGCAGAATTCTCAGCCAATTCTTATTCATGATACAGCTCCAAAAGGGTGTGCTCGCCAAAGCTGAGGCTTTCATATTCGGTTTCGCTTTGGCTATATAGTTCGTTCTGGCTCTGGTAGGCTTTGATCCCCACCAGAGAGCCGGCAAAAAGGCTGAGCAGGATCGCCGCCGTGGCGGTGGCATAGCTGAGCCCATAGCGCTGCATACGGCTTCGTTGCGGCTTTTGGGGCAGATTGGCCATGATGCGGTGATGCAGATACTCTGGGTATTCCGCGTCCGGAAGCTTTTGCAGGCTCTGATCCAAAGCCTTGCTGATGGCCAGAATATCTTGGCAGGAGGGACAGCGCTGTAGATGCGTCTGTAGGGCGCGGCCTTGCCTGGCGGTGATTTCACCGTCGAGCTTCAGGCTGATCAATCGTTCTGCTGTCTTGCATCTCATCGTTCTCTCCTTAAATTTACTAAGCTAAAATAGCTTTTATACATGATACTTACCTCTCACTCTTTCCCTGCACAATTTTTTTGCGCAGGATACGTTTGGCTCTCACCAAAAGGGATTCCACCGCTTTCAGACTGATGCCCAGGCTCTCCGAGATCTCTTTGTATGACAGTTTTTCATAGTATTGCAGTTGAATCACGGACGCCATGCGGGGAGGCAGCTCTGCCACGGCTTTCTGCAGATCGGAATAGTCTATCTCCTGGGGGGGAGTGGGCTCCGGGATGCGGGCAAAAGAGGCCGGATCTACACTCAGGTAGCGGGATTTCTTTTTCAGGAAGGTCATGGCTTTGTTATGTGCAACCCTGTATGTATAGGCAAGAGCGGTGCTTTCTTCGATTTGTTCAAACTTATTATAGATAGCGATAAAGACCGCCTGCACAAGATCCATTGCATCCTGTTCGTTGGCGGTGATTCCCAAAAGATAGCGGTAGATCCGCTTCTCATGGCTAGTCAAAAACTCTTCAAAACCTTCTTTCTTCATCTATAGCACCACTTAATATACTAAGGCAAGGGAGAATTCCTGCCAAGTATTTTAAGCTTGATTTATAGCCCTTGATCAGCTTATCGGTAAGGCTTTTGTGCCTGGCCAGAGGGGGCTGTAAAATGTCTTGACGGTTTTTGCGGATCTGAAAAACTGCGAGAATGAAGAGATCAAAGAAGAACGCCAGCATATACTTTCTTGCCCGGAAATACCTTGCCGGGAGGAGCCCGATCGGGATCAGCCGTGCCCACATCCTCACCCTTTTGGGGATCGCCTTGGGCGTGATGGCGTTGATTACGGTGAGTTCGGTGATGAACGGATTTCGTGAAGACATCCGCGGGCGCATCATCGGCACCCTGTCCGAAATGCGGCTCTCTTCCCCGGATGGTGCACCGCTGCGAGATCAGGATGAGCTCCTGAAGAGACTGCATGCAGAAGGCTTTGCTGCCGCACCGGTGATCCGGGCTGAGCTGCTGCTCCGCAATGATCAGGCCTCTGCACCAGCGGTGGTATTTGGCGTGGATCCAAAGCTGCAAAGACAGGTGAGCCCCGTCTTGCGCAGACAGGAATCCGCCAGCGCCCTGCAAGGCGTCATTGCGGGAGACTTCAATCCCCAGAGCTTCAACGCAGGCGGCATCGCCCTGGGCTCGGGCCTGGCAAGTGAGCTCGGCGTGTATATAGGCGATGAGGTGCAATTGATCTCTCCCCTTTTCACCGTGCCCAGTCCATTTGGCTTACTGCCCCGAATCCGCCAGCTCAAGGTCACGGCCATTTTCTCGGCCGGCATGCCCGAATATGACCAAAGCTATGCCTACATCCCCATGTCCGTTGCAGCGAGCTTTCTTTCCTATCAGGATCAGGTGGATTACATCGAAATCCGCAGCGGTAATCCTCAGCAGAGTCATAAGCACCAGCGGCATTTGCAGGACATTTTCCCCCGTCACCAGATCGAGGACTGGAGCAGCTTTGATGCATCCCTTTATAGTGCCATCCGCTTTGAAAAGTTCCTGATGTTTGTGATCCTGCTCTTCATGTTCATCATCGCCAGCTTCAATCTCACCGGCTCTCTGCTCAAGATCATCACTCAGAAAAAGCAGGAATTGGGTCTGCTCAAAGCTTTGGGCTATGAAGACCGGCAATTGCGCCGGCTCTTTTTGACTCAGGCCATGATGCTTTGCAGTCTGGGCATTTTGCTGGGCGTGATCCTCAGCACCATCCTGCTCTTGATCCAGGACAGCACCGGGCTGGTGAAACTGGATGCCGCCATCATTTTGCCGGTGAAGATTCAGCTCACGGATTACCTGCTGGTGATCGGGGTCTCATACATCCTCACTTGGCTAAGTGTCCAGATGCCCCTACATTATTTAAAGAAGATTAATGCGGTGGAGCTGATCCGTCGCAACAGATAAGAGGTATAAAATATGAAACGTAAGGACGCATATCGCATTGCCATCGAAGCGGAGATCCGCTCCCAAAAACTCTACAAAGCTCTTTCGAAGAGCTTTAAAAGCTGTGAAACAGAACAGTTCTTTAATCAACTTGTATCCTACGAAGAAGACCATGAGCGCGCGGTGCGCAAGCTCTTTGCGCAGGAATTCCCCGATAAAAAGCTTGAGCTCACCCAAGATCCGGATGTCGAGCTGCAGGGGCTGAATCTGGACGACCCAAAAAACGTGCTGGAATTTGCCATTTCCCGCGAAGAGCTGGCGCAAAACATCTATCTGAAACTGGCAGAACAGACCGCTGATCCTTCCACCAAGGCTCTTTTGGAAAAGTTAGCCGCCGAGGAAGAAAAGCATAAAGAACTGCTTTTTTTGGAGATTGAAAAGCTACATGGCATCCTGCAGTGGTATGATCCCTCTGAACTGAGCGGCATGATGGAGCATTAGGCTTGACTGCTGATCAAAGCGACCTCTTTGAGACACAGGAGCTTGCAGAGCGGGAAGTGCCGCTGGCAGAGAGGCTGAGACCTGAGAGCCTGGCCGATCTGCGCGGGCAGGAGAAATTGATCTCCAAAGACTCCATGCTAGCGCAGATGATCGAGACCGGAGTCTATCACAGCTTCATTCTCTGGGGCCCTCCCGGTAGCGGAAAGACCACCATAGCCCGCATCATCAAGCGGGTCGCAGAGCATCGCTTCATCCAGTTCAGCGCCGTGCTTTCCGGCATCAAGGACGTCAAAGCGGTAATGAGCGATGCAGACTATCAGCATCGCAGCCAGGGCGTGCGCAGCATCCTTTTTATCGATGAGATTCATCGCTTCAACAAGTCTCAGCAGGACGCCTTTTTGCCCTATGTCGAGAGCGGCGCCATCATCCTGATCGGAGCTACCACTGAAAACCCCTCTTTTGAAGTGATCCCGGCCTTGCTTTCCAGATGTCATGTCTTTGTGCTGGAAGCCCTTGCCGAGGAAGATCTGCGTGAGATACTGCGCAAAGGCTTCGACGAGCTGGATCTGGAACAAGACGAAGAAGTGATAGGCTGGATGGCGGCCAATAGCGGTGGAGATGCCCGTCGGGCGCTGAATGAACTGGAGCTGATTCAGGTTTACCTGCGGGAAAACCCCCATCCCGAGATCGCCAAACTGGCCAAGACCCTGGCCAAAAAGACCATGTTTTATGACAAAAACCGGGAAGAGCATTACAACCTGATCTCTGCTTTGCACAAGTCCATGCGGGGCAGTGATCCGCAGGCAGCGCTGTATTGGCTGGCGCGCATGCTGGAGGCGGGGGAGGATCCCCGTTATGTGGTGCGCCGCATGATCCGCTTTGCCTCCGAGGACATCGGGCTGGCAGATCCTCAGGCCCTGGTGCAGGCGCTGGCGGCCAAGGATGCCCTGCTCTTCATCGGTATGCCGGAAGCCAGCGTGGCCTTGTCTCAAGCGGTGATCTATCTGGCCACCGCCCCCAAAAGCAACGCTCTGTATGGAGCTTACCAAAAAGCAGCAACAGATGCCCGCAAGACCAGTCACTACGGCGTTCCGCTGCATATTCGAAATGCACCAACCAAGCTGATGAAAGACCTGGATTACGGCAAAAACTACAAATATGATCACGATAATGCCGAGCACTACAGCTATCAGAACTACTTCCCGGAGCAAATGCAGGAAGAAAACTATTACGAGCCAGGAGATTTTGGTTTTGAGCGCGACATTGCCAAGCGCATCGCCTGGTGGAAAAAACTTCGCGCACAGGACTAAAGCCGTATCTTTTCCGACAGATCAAACACAGAGAAAAGGAGACAAGGATGATTGTCACAACTACACCAAATTTGGATGGCTACCGCATTGTAAAATATCACGATATCGTTACCGGAGAGACCATCATGGGCGCCAATATCGTGCGGGATATAATGGCCTCCATCACCGATGTCATCGGCGGACGCAGCGGGGCCTATGAAAGCAAGCTTCGCGACGGTCGCCAGCAAGCTCTGCAAGAGATGAAAATGCTGGCCATGAAGATGGGCGCAAACGCAGTGGTCGGTGTGGATATTGATTATGAAGTGGTGGGACAGAGCATGCTGATGGTTTCCACCTCAGGCACTGCCGTCACGATCAAGGCCATCGATTAGCTCAAAAAAATTCCGCGGGAGTTCAATAAGCCGGATTCTGTAATCCCGGCAAGCCGGGACCGACGTCTATCCATCTG
>CAZWUD010000035.1:0-9843 GCA_964637055.1 uncultured Candidatus Cloacimonadota bacterium | reverse complement strand
AGTGAACCTACTGGATCCTAAGTCCAGCGCGTCTGCCAATTCCGCCACTTTCGCATTTGACTATATCATAGCTGATTAGCTATGAAACGCCAGTTTTTGGGGATGAACGGATCTGTCAAGCACGGAGTAAGCCATTGTCTATCAATCTGGTTTTGCCCACAAATGCGGCGATCAACATGCGGCTACGCTCATCAACCCTCTGCACTTGGCTGAGATCGCAATCATCCACGATCTGGATGTAATCCGGCTCCACTTTGGCAGAGATCAGAATCTGGGTGGCGGCCTCGATGATCCGGAAGGATTCTGTAATACCCTCACTCACCATCTGCTGAGCAGTCTGAAGTGCCCGATACAGGCAGGTGGCGGATTTACGCTGCGCCGGATCCAGATAGACATTGCGGCTGCTTTTGGCCAGGCCGTCTTCTTCCCGGATGATGGGGCAACCGATGATATCAACCGGCAGATTCAGGTCACGCGCCATAGTCTTGAGTATGGCGAGCTGTTGAAAGTCCTTCTCCCCCATATAGATGCCATGAGGCCTCACGATGTTGATGAGCTTCAGGACCACGGTACAGACGCCGCGAAAATGCCCGGGACGGCTGCCACCGCAAAGTAGATCTGAAAGCCCTTCGACCTCCACCCAAGTGCGATATCCCTCAGGATACATGGTCTCAGGTGAGGGGAAGAATACTGCATCCACTCCACGCTCTTTTAAAAGAGCCAGATCTCGATCGAGATCCCGGGGATAGCTGTCAAGGTCTTCAGAAGGCCCAAATTGGGCCGGATTCACAAAGATTGAGACCACCGTGATATCGCATGCTTTGCAGGATTGGTCCACCAGGCTGAGGTGCCCTTCATGCAAAAAGCCCATGGTGGGGACAAAACCCACCTTCGCAGACGCCGGATATGGCCGGGCCTGCATTTGAGCCAGAGAGTGAATGAGATCCATCAGATAATTTTCTTGATCCTGTTATCCTTGCCCAAAACCACTATACAGGGCTTGTGAGCCTCCATATCCCTTTCGTCAATCATGCCATAGTTGACCACGATGACTTTGTCACCTTCCTGGGCCAGACGGGCTGCTGCGCCGTTGATGCCGATCATCCCGCTGCCTCTTTTTCCTTTTATGATATAGGTGCTAAAGCGTTCACCATTGGTGATGTTAAACACTTCCACACGCTCAAATTCGTGCATTCCACTGGCTTCGAGTAAGGCTTCATCGATCTCGATGCTGCCGTTGTAATTGATGTCGCACTGTTTCACCGTTCCCCGGTGAAGCTTTGCTAAGAGTATCTGCCGTAGCATTTTGGTCTCCATTTATCTTGCATTTTCTCACACAATAATTAGCAGCAGGCTTTTGTCAACCAAAATCGCTTGGCAAAGTCTTGATTCATATCGCAACTAAGCCGCAGAGGGGCAAAAGCGATTGTCCATACAAACATCTCAAGCTTCATTCTTCAAGGCTGCCGATATGCGTTCGTGAAGTTCTTTTGAAAGTGCATTTCTGTCCCGATACAATGCCTCCTCAGGCTCAATCGGTTCCAGGATCTTCAGACTAATGGGCACAGCGTGTATGCCCTTGTCTATCTCATGCATCCGCCAGGTGTCTTTGATGGCCAGGGGTACGATCGTGGCGCCGGCCATTACCGGAAGCTTGAAGCTGCCCGCACGAAAAGCCCTCATCTCATCTCCCCGGCTGCGCGTGCCTTCGGGAAAGATCACCATCGGATTTCCGGCTTTGATGACTTCCGCGCTTTTGGCAAAAGACTCGATGGCTTTGCGAGCAGATCCCCGATCAATAAAGGCACAATGCATTTCCCTCATCCACCAGGACAATACGGGGACTTTCAGAAGCTCTTTTTTGGCAATAAAGCCCGAGGATTTGCCCACAAATCCCAAAACCAGCGGGATGTCAAACATACCCTGATGATTTGAGACAAAGCAGACCCTGTCATGCTCGGGAAGATGCTCGCTGCCCGATACCGTGACTTTGGATCCGGTGCTGAGCACTGTGGTTCTTCCCCAAAATCTTGTAAAGACACCCACTACAGGCCGATAGGCCTTCCGGGGCAGGATCAATTTTCCCAACATCAGCAAAAAAAAGCACAGCATGCAGATTAACATGAAAAATAAGAACCAGATCTTCCACAATAGCGATTTCATCTATCCTCCCAAGTTTACAGATTCAACCATTCTTCATATATTTTGTCCAGTGATGTCACCCAGGCCCCTTCCTTCAGGGCGTGACGGATGGTTTTCCAATACATTCTGCCCCAAAATGGATGGTCAATGGGATCAAAACTGGTATTATGCCACAAGAGTGAGAGATGGGACTGATAGCCCACGGCCACATCAATCAAACGCTTTAATCTGCTTTTGGCAGACCAATAGCTCATAGCCATGGCCTTTGGCGAGTAGAGAGTAGTATCCATCACGATCAAGGGGATTTCCATCACCCGAAAGGGTCTGTTTTCAGCGATATTGAAAGGGTAAAAGGGGAAGGAAGTGCCGGCCCTGAAGCCGATATTCTCCCAATAGCCGAGTGTGCTGTCATATTTGATGCCCCGCTCTTCCAAAATGGTAAAGCTTTTTTGATAGTCAAACTGCAGATAGTGAGTCCGAAAACCTTGCGGATCAAAGCCCAAATCCCTCAGATTCTGCAGTTCACGCTCCAGGACATCTGCATCAAAGGCGGATTCCGGAGAGCCGTGCAGACCCACGTCCTGCTGACCCATAAGATCCAGGATCTCCTCCCGATATTTTAGCTCTTTGATATAGTTTTGGCGCGGATCCTCATAATCTGTGCTGCCCATCAAAAACCAGGTAGAAGACACACCCATCTCCAGTTCTTTGCGCAGGATCTCGCGCATAAGCTTGAAGTGGTTATAGATAAACCTCTTATGCACAAAGTGGCCTACCGTTTTGTAGATCGCCCTGAGGGGACGCTTTAGGAGGCTGCGCAGATTGTAAACCACTGCCTCAGATAGTTTTTTGCCGTCCCAAAACTTCCAGTAGTCGATATCGTGGGATAGACTGAGGGCAAACTTGCGCTCATGCGGCCAGCTCACATCCCGCACAAATTCCGGCAGTACCTGCTCCATGGCAAAAAAAATCATCTGGCAATAGATATCCACCACCGGGGTTTCGGTGAAATCCCAGCGGTATTGCAGGCTTTCTTTGTAATCCACCCGTTCCCGGAGCAAGCCCCTCTGACTGAAGACATATTCATGCCAGCAGGTCAAAAAATAGAAGCCCCCGGCGATGATATCCTTGCGGAAGATGCAGGAATCTGTGATGAATGAAAAGATATCCCCGCCCCTGGAAAAGAGAAAGGGAACGTGATTGTCTCTGAATTTGCAAAAATTTACTCTCTCAAGAGGATAAAGTTCCTGCTGTTCAAAGAAATCTGCCGTTTCAGGTTCAAAATACACGCGAATGGGATAGTCCCGATCCGGCTTTGGGCCGTAATACAGATGAGCAGCCTCAAAGTGCGTGCCATAGATGAATTTGGGATTGAGCTTCAGGATATAGCAATAGGTCCGCAGCACAAATTCAGCCTTGGGAATGTAGCGCTGTGGCAGATTCAAGAGGATATTGATATTAGGATATTTCTCCATGCTATTTCTTCTGCTTTGGGGTGTACATGATCACCTCGTCCAGCACCTCGGCGACATCGCTCACAAAGCTGATCTGCATTCCGGAGAGGATCTCTTCTGAAAAGTCTGAGATAGTCTCCCGATTTTCTGCGGGGATGATCAAGTTCTTGATGCCGGCGCGTTTGGCCGCCAGGATCTTCTCTTTGAGCCCGCCAATGGGCAGGACTCTGCCATGCAGGGTAACTTCGCCGGTCATGGCCACATCGTGTTTCACCTTTTCCTGCATGAAAAGTGATGCCAGAGCCGTGGTAAGCGTGATTCCGGCAGAAGGGCCGTCCTTGGGCACAGCGCCGGCCGGAAAGTGAACGTGGATATCATAGCTCTTGAAATCATTGGGGTCGATCTGATACTGCTGATGATGCGCTTTGAGATAGCTCAGAGCGATGCGGGCAGATTCCTTCATCACCTCTCCCAAACGTCCGGTGAGGATCACTACTCCCTTGCCCGGCATGCGGGTGGCTTCACAAAAGAGGATCTCGCCGCCATAGCTGGTCCAGGCAAGGCCAGTGGCCACTCCGATTTCAGGCTTGCGATTGGCCATTTCGTGGCTAAACTTGTGCGGTCCCAGATAGCTTTCGATATCCTTGCCCTTGATTCTGAAGCTGGCCTGGTCATCTGCAGCCACCTTTCGGGCTACTTTGCGAAAGATGGAGCCGATGCGACGCTGCAGATTGCGCACGCCGGCTTCCCGCACATAGTACCGGATCAGCTCCTGAAGAGCGGATTTGTACAAACGGATGTCCACATCCTTCAAGCCGTTGTCTTCTTTTTCACGGGGAATCAAAAAGCTCCTGGCAATGGCTATCTTATCATGCTCCAGATAGCTGCTAAATTCGATGATCTCCATGCGATCTCTCAAGGCCGGAGGGATGGTATCCAGAGAGTTTGCCGTGGTGATAAACATGACCTCAGAAAGGTCAAAGGGCAGATTGATATAGTTATCCACAAAGCTGCTATTTTGCTCAGGGTCCAGCACTTCCAAGAGTGCAGATGCCGGATCACCCCGGAAATCACGACCCAATTTATCGATCTCATCCAGCATAAAGAGCGGATTGGCAGTTCCCTGCCTTTTGATTTCGGTGATGATCTTGCCGGGCATGGCCCCGATATAGGTGCGGCGATGTCCGCGGATCTCCGCTTCATCATGAATTCCCCCAAGTGACATACGGATAAACTTGCGGTTCAGGGCATTGGCCATAGAGCGTCCGATCGAGGTCTTCCCCGTTCCGGGAGGCCCTACAAAACAGAGGATTGGTCCCTTGAGCTGTCCCTTAAGCTTTTTCACGGCAATGTATTCCATGATGCGTTCTTTGGGCTTTTCCAGGCCATAGTGATCACGATCCAGCTTGCGCTCGATCTTTTTCAGGTCGAGATTGTCTTTGCTATATTTGCTCCAGGGCAGATTCACTATCCAATCCAGATAGTTGCGGATCACGCCGTATTCACTGGAAGCCGGCTGCATCACGGAAAGCCTTTCCAGCTCGTCTTTGGCCACTTCTTTCACATAGTCCGGCAGATCGTTTTTTTCGATCAAATCCGCCCATTTATTGATCTCTTTGCTGACCTCATCTGTCTCACCCAGCTCACGCCGGATTGCACCCATCTGCTCACGCAGGTAGTAGCGCCTTTGATCTTCATTCATTTCGAGCTGGATATTGCTGCGAATGTGATTTTCCAGCCGCATCTGGCGGATAAGCTCGGCCAGGACGTTATTCAGAAATTTAAAACGTTTTTTAAGATCAACCAATTCCAGAATCTTCTGGCGATCCTGGATTTGCAATTCGATATTGCCGGCAATGATGTCAGCCACACGGCCGGATTGTTTGATATTGGAAAGGCCGGTGATCATCTCCTGATTGAGCTGAGAGCTTTCCTGAGCGATTTTATCCAAAAGCTCCAGAGATATGGTGCGATATGCATCCACCTCCGGGTCTTCATCCTGAGGCTCCCCAATCACCTCCACATCAACCATCGTAAAGGGATCCTTCTGGATTACCTTTTGCATCCTGATGCGGGAAGTCCCCTGCAAGAGCAAAGAAATGCTGCCATCCTGATTGCGCAGCATCCGAAGAATCGACACCGCAGTGCCGATCTTTTCCAATTTTGCGGTGTTGCCTTCCGTCCCGCGATCCAAAAAGAAGGCCATCAATTTATCATGAGAAAGCGCATGATCGATCACCAACTTGGATTCTTCATCGGTCACCACCAAGGGTACCAAAAGATACGGAAACATTACCACATTGCTCATGTGCAAGACGGGTAAGGTCCTCGGAATCCTGCTATTATTATCTTCCATTTTGCACTCCTTAAATTTCCTCTATTACAATATGGATAAAGCTTTTTCTGTAAAAGTCAAGGATCTATCGGATTGGGATTTTGACAAGATATATTTTGAGCGCGAGCTCAGATTGACCGCCAATCCCTCAAAGACTGGCGAATATCCGCTAAAAAGAAGCACCCGCAAGGCCGATGATACAAAACTATCGCTTAGCTGCGTGAGCTAAAATCCAACGCTATAAGCAAGAGTTAGTTCTTGGAAGCAAAACGCCACTAAAACAAGGTCGCAATCACCTGGTAATTATCAAAATCACGTTCTCTCATCTCCCCACAAAATTGCTCGCAATTTCGTGGGGTTTTGGCCGGGGCTTGAAAGCCCCGGAGATCATCTTTATTGGTTGGGAAGGCTATAGAACCGGAAGCTAAAGCATCCGGCTACCATCTTTTACACTCCGCAAAATCACTCCGTGGGTTTTAACCCGCGGTCAGATAAAGCCAACCGGTGCTAAGGCAACCGGAAGATGCGGAGCTTCGGCAAGCTCTGGCTACACTGACGCCGGCTCGGGCTCCAGCCTCTTGATCCGCAAGCGCAATTTGAGCTCTGGCTCAAGCCGGGATCATGCTGTCGCCACAGGATGATCGTGAGACGATCCTACGAGGATGTCGGGTTAACTAGTTCAGAATCTGCTGGGCTTCGGATATTAGCGTTGCACGGCGATATATAGTGCCGTGGCGAGTTTCACCAGGTTTTCGTCTGTAGTATTAAGGCGCTCCGTGAGTACTTGAGCGATGTTTTTTACTATGTGATAAGCGGCACGGTAATGGGCTTCGGCATATTTCTCAAAATCGGCCATGTGGAGGGAATAAAGCTGGCAATCTGTGGCTGCGATCACATTGGCATTGCGCGGAGCATCCCCCAAAATCCCGTTCTCACCAAAGGTAGGCAAGATCTCATCCGAAAGGGTAGCTAATACTTTTTCGTTACTACCGATCTCTTCGTTAAATCCTTTTACGAGGTCTTTGGTCACCCGCACTTTCCCTTTCGTGAGGATGTAGATCACATCCCCCATGGTGTTTTCTTTGAGGATATAATCCCCTCTGGCAAAGCTCAGCGGATGCAGATAGGGCTGAAGGCTGGCGAGTTCCTCATCATCCAGATGGGCAAAGACTCTGATCTGACCTAATGTCTCAAGTTTTATCACGATGCCTCCTAAAGCAAGATAATGGCATAGT
The DNA here is from genome assembly GCA_964637055.1 of uncultured Candidatus Cloacimonadota bacterium. GTDB lineage: Bacteria > Cloacimonadota > Cloacimonadia > Cloacimonadales > Cloacimonadaceae > UBA5456. The sequence goes on along the minus strand of CAZWUD010000035.1, from coordinate 2,677 downwards.
CATTATCCTGGATGATTTCATCCCGCGAGGGATTGATGCGGATGTTTTTCTTATCCTCGCTGAAGAGCTTGTGGGATTTACTGAGGGTAGATTTGATGAATTGATCGATAGCTGAGCTGTCGTCATCAAAGATGCTATCGATCTCCAATTCCGGCTCCCGGGTCATGAGACCCATGAGGATGTGCCCCTCAGTAGCGTAGATATGATCATAGAGCTCGCCGTAGCTCTTATTGTAAAATTCCGAGGAGATCTCGCAGGTAGAGATGCTGGGTTCGGGGCTTTTGACCAATTGTGTAAATATATTCAGGTTGTTTTGATCGGCCACGTTGTTTGCCAGCATATAACCGCCGATGTCGTCCCAGACCAGGGTCTTTGTGATCCCAAGGCGTTGCAGCATCTGTTTGTTTTCATCATTGAGAAGCTGCACCGTGATCTTGTCGCTTTTGACCAGATAATGAGTGGAATTTGCCACGATGATGCTTCTATCGTCAGCAATGCCGGCATCCAGATTGTGATCGGCCAAAATGATCACTTGCTTTGCAGTGGAGACGCTGGCTCGCCTCAGGGCAGCCTCCGAAGAGGCTTCTCCCCGCACAAAACTGAGTGATAGAGAAAGGTATTGGCTCTCTATGGCCTCAAAAAATTCCGGAGCCTCATTCATCAAAAGGCAGATTACATTTGATTGCATGTTTTTATCGATCAAAGCACGCAAAAAGAAATGTGCAGTGTTGTTCCAATTGCAAACTACTATGTGATTGTGTAAGCGTTTTTGTTTCAAACCTTTTGCTCCTTTGAGCTTATCCTCCAAAAATAGAGAGGCGATCAGACCCGTAAAAATTGATAATGTGGCAAAACCGATGATAATCAAAATCAGCCCCACCATACGTCCGGGCTGGGTAATAGGAAATTTGTCTCCATAACCCACTGTGGCAATGGTCACTACTGCCCACCAGATGCCATCCCAAAATGAAGTGATGGTGCTAGATGAATTTCCCTTGTATTCAAAGAGCCAGACCAAAAGTGCCGAAAAGAAAAGCAAGATCAGGATAAATCCGCATACGATCAGAAAGCGCAGAATCAGCCTCTGGTTATCTACGCTCAGACTGTAGTAATGTGCTTGCTTGCGCAGCTTTCTGAGTAGAGAATTGCTGCGGATACCCATCAGAACAGCCTGTTATCCGCCGATAATCAAATACAAAATCATGTTTTCCACACCAATGATGAAATTGATGGCGAGGAAGGCGTAGACCAAATACTTGTGCACGTATTTGTTGTAGTATTTGCGGAAGAAATCGATGGAAAACTGGAAGTCATAGTCATCGATTCTGTGTTCCACGCGCCACTGCTCCAAAAAGTGGGGCACGGTCTTGCGCAGCAGTTTGGAGACGATGCCGGTGAAGGCATTCACGATCTTGCGGCGAATTCCCGCCTTCATCTTCTGGGTCATCAGCGGCCAGCCATCCACAAAATCCGTTTTGTCCCACAAAAAGTCTCTGACCTTCTCTTCCCACTCAGCCAGATAACCGTCTTTGATACTTGGATTTTCCGCCTGCCGGATATAGTCATGCAGAATATCCCGGGCTTTCATAAAGAGCCATTCGCGCTTGCGTACCAGGAAGCCGGGGGTCAGAAAAAAGCGTTTTCCAAAGATGTATCGAGCTTTGGGATTAAACAAAAACCATCTGAGGAAAAAGACAATACATAGCCCCAGGATAACATTCCATACGATAAAGAGTAATGAGTTTAAAAAGAGCATCAAAAACCTCCTCCTGCTCCACCACCACCGGATCTGCCACCGCCAAAGCCGCCGAAACCGCCGAATCCTCCGGAAGAAGATCCGCCAAATCCGCCGCTCCCGCGCGAGCCTCCGCCTCCAAAACCGCCACCGCCGCCACCGCGGCCAAACAGCAAGACCCAAAACAGCACGTTAAGAATCCTGCCTCTGGTCACGATCATCAAAATTATAAATATGATTAAAAAAGCCAGGCCGCTATAGGGCGAGGCCTGATTCTCACCGGACCTGTTGCGTTTGGAATAGTCCGAGACTCCGGTGAGAGTCACGTCCTTTTCCTGAGCAATCACGGAAAGCAACATCAGGGACCCTTGCGTGAAAGCGGCATTCCAATCCTCAGAACCGACCCGAAGATATGAAGCCATTTCCTGATACACATTGTATGCATATGCATCAGTGATATAGCCTTCTGCGCCATATCCCGTTTCAATGCGTAATTTGCGTTCTTCCACAGCCACAAAGACCAATACGCCCTCGTCTCTTTGCGATCCTATCCCCCACTTTTCGTAGAGTTTTACGCCAAAGCTGATTTCATCCTGGCCGTCGATATTGGGAAAGGTGGCCACGGCGTAATCAACCCCGGTTTTTTCTCTGAGCTCGATCGCCCAATCGTTGATTTGAGCGCGGGTCTGAGGACTGAGTATCCCGGCAAAGTCATTCACAAAGCCGATCGACTGAGGAATATCAAATTCCTGAGCCGGCAGTATCAGAACCCACAAGAAAAGCAGAATGAAAGGCAAACGTTTAAACTTCATGTAATATGTGTCCCATTTTGTCTTTTTTGGTTTTGAGATAGAATTCGTTTTCTTTGCGAGGCGTGATCTCGATGGGCACGCGGCTGACTATTTCCAGCCCATAGCCCGTGAGCCCCACTATCTTTTTGGG
>CAZWUD010000034.1:0-9930 GCA_964637055.1 uncultured Candidatus Cloacimonadota bacterium | reverse complement strand
TCCGAGATGGCCTCTGATGAATTGGTCGACCTCCTGGACACTCTCGATCCCAAGGAAGTCACCGATTTGATCGAAAGCCTGGACGCCGAGGAAGCCCAGGAAGTCGTTGAGCTGATGCAATACGGTCCCGAGACTGCCGGTGGGATCATGACCACAGAATTTGTGACCATTCAAGACAATATGACCGTTCGTGAGACCTTGGAATATCTTCAAAAATATGGTAAAGTAGCCGAAACGCTCAGCTATCTCTATGTCCTGGACGAGCGCAAGATTTTGCAGGGAGTGGTGGCGCTCAGGGATATAGTGGTTTGCAAATTCACCGACGCAATTGCGCCACTCATCACGGTTAAGGTCATCAGCGTAAAGCCGGAGCTTGACCAGGAAGAAGTAGCCGCTGTCTTCAAGAAATATGGCTTAAGCAGTGTACCGGTGGTGAATGAAGAGGATAAGATGCTGGGTATCATCACCGCAGATGACGTTTTGGAAGTCGTGATCGATGAAAGCACGGAGGACTTTGAAAAGATGGCGGGTCTGGCCCGTACGGACGGTGGTTATCTGGAAGCCGGAGTTTTCAAGCTGGCTCGCAAAAGAATCTTCTGGCTGCTATTTTTGATGATATCCGCCACTTTCACCAGCGTGGTTATCCAAAATTATGAGGGTGCCATGGCCAGCGTTCTGGTCCTGGCAGCCTTCATCCCGATGCTGATGGATACGGGTGGAAATGCCGGAGCGCAGTCTGCCACCTTGATTATCCGCGGCATGGCTCTGGGGGAGATTCACATCAAGGACTATTTCTGGGTAGCTTTCAAAGAGGTCAGAGTGAGCTTGATAGTCGGTGCAGTTTTGGCTGTAGTCAATTTCCTGAGAATATGGATCTTCAATCAGGATATGCTTTTGGCAATGACGGTTTCGGTGTCGCTGCTATTCACCATCGTTTTGGCCAAAACCGTGGGCTGCACCTTGCCCATTGTAGCCCGGAGATTTAAGATTGACCCGGCCATTATGGCAGCTCCGATCATCACCACCATCGTGGACGTCCTTTCTCTGATCGTATACTTTAAACTGGCGGGAGTGTTTTACGTAACGGGCTAAAGCGGTGTGACTTTATTATAGCACGCAGATTTTCTTTTGGAGTAGCACGCAGATTATGCTGATTCCGCAGATTTTTGGGGTCCGCGAATTTACACCAATTTACACGGGAAAAGGTTGTGAGCTATGCGAGAACCAACGTGAAGTTTTTGAGTTTTGAAGTAGCCCCCCACCCCTGCACTCCTGCACCCCAGCACCCGCGCAGCCAATTGTCCCTCTTTGGTCTGGGGATTAAGCCACTATCTTCGCCTGCCCATACGAGCATCGTGGCTTAGTCTCCACATAAAACCGGCTCGGCTGATTTGCCGCCACTTTGCCGTCTGCAGATCGACTCAATCGCTCATCGGGCTATAGAAGCCGGCGGCCCGGAAAGATGATATTCCACTTTAGAGTTGACAGTCAAAGCATTTGTAAAAGAATTGATTGAATGAAACAAAAACCCGGTGGAGTATTGATGAGCCTTACAAATGAATGCCTTAAACGCTTGACCGAATCGCTTGAGCGAGAGCAGCTTTTGAGCAGAGGGGATAAGCTCCTTTTGGCTGTTTCTGCAGGAGCGGATTCCACGGCGATGCTGTATCTTTTTTCCAGATTGCGACACAGCCTGAATTTTTCGCTTTTGGCAGTACACATCAATCACCAATTGCGAGGAGAGGCCAGCGATCAGGACGCAGAGCAGATCAAAAAGACCTGTATGCAGCTTAATGTCCCCTTGATCATTCGAAAGATCAGTCTGGGCGATGCCAGAGACCTGGAAAATCGTGCCCGGGAAGCTCGCTTTTCCATCTTTGATCAGATCCTGGATAGCTACCGCTTTGACCGTGTGCTTTTGGCTCATCACAAATGGGATCAGGCGGAAACAGTGCTTTTGAACCTGATGCGGGGATCCGGCCTCAGTGGCATGGGCGGCATCAAAGCCACACAGGGCAAGGTGTTGCACCCGATGCTGGGTTTCACGCCACAGGAGCTGAGGGATCTCTTGATCGAGGCCGGGATTGATTGGCGAGAAGATGCCTCAAATCAGGATTTACATTTTACCAGAAACCGGGTTCGCGCAGAGCTGATACCGCATCTGGAAGAGATTTACAATCCCCGGATTCGTGAAAAATTGACAGAGCTGTCCGCGATCCTGCAAGATGCCGATCAATACGTGTGTCAAAAGGCGCTAAAGCGCTATAAAAAGCTCTGTCTGGATGTCTCTCCCCAGAGGATCATCCTGAATCTTCCGGGGCTCTTGAAGGCACCGGAGATCGAGCATTTTTATATCTTGCGGGAGGCCTTCAGCCTGCTAGCCGGCGGTCCGCAGGATTTCTTTCTGGCAAATCTGAAAGAGATTCAGAGGGTCTACCACGCCCAGGGAAGCAAATATGTGAGCCTTTCCCACGGTATTTATGTGGTCAAGCGATATCAGGAGCTGGTATTTACAAACTGCCTGGAAGACGTTCAGCCCCCTGCCAATGAGGCTCTTGAGATCGAGCCGGACCGCTTGAGGGCGGTACACATGAATTACCGCTTTCGCTTCAAATATCTGAAGGTCTTGCCCAAAGATTACAAAAAATATGACGGGCAGAAGGTGATCATCGATGCAGACAAGATAAAGGGCAGATTCGTGATTCGGTCCCGGCAGGCCGGAGATCGCTTTATTCCTTTTGGGATGAAAGGTTTCAAGAAATTAAAAGACTTTTTCATTGACGAAAAAGTAGCTAAATATGATAGGGATTCAGTACCCATCTTTGAAGATGGGGAAAAGATATTTTGGATCTGCGGCCACAGAATTGATGAGAGGGTGCGTTGCACGGCTGAAAGTACCCGTTTTTTGATGATCGAGGCCGTGTCGCTATCTAAAAAGCCAAACCGGGCTGCAAACCGGATTAAGAGAGGAAACGATGAATTTGATGAATTGTGATATATCGGCTGTGTTGTTTGACGAACGGCGCATCCAGACCCGCATCCGCGAGATCGGGCAGCAAATAAATACGGATTACGAAGGCAAGGTGCCGGTGATCATCGGTGTGCTCAAGGGTGGCTTCATCTTTTTGAGTGATCTGGTGAGGGCCATCACAGTCCCGATGGAAATTGACTTTTTGGCCATCTCCAGCTATGGATCAGGTACCAGTAGCAGCGGAGTGGTGAAGATCCGTAAGGATGTGGATATCGAACTGGCCGGTCGCGACGTGATCATCGTGGAAGATATCGTGGATAGCGGATTGTCCTTGCAATACATCAAAGATTATATCTGGAAACACAAACCCGCCAGCCTCAGGACTTGCGTGCTTTTGGACAAACCCCAAGCTCACCAGATCGAGGTTGCATTTGATTATGTGGGTTTTGAAGTGGGCAATGAATTCGTAGTTGGCTACGGTCTGGATTTTGACGAGCGCTATCGGAATCTGCCCTTTATCGGCATCCTGAAGGAAGAGTGCTATACATGAAACATACTTTGATTGGGGCTTTTGCCAGCGGCACTGCGGGGCTTTGGGCACAGAGTCTTGCGGATTCCACAGAAGTCTTACCCCCAGGGGTTCCCCAGGTGGTGGATTCGTTTTCCGGGCTACTCCAGTGGTTTATCTATGCCATCATCCTGATCTCCGTGTTGGGATTGATCAGGATCTATCTGACCAAACGCAAGATCCAGAAGAATCAGCCCAAGACAGATCCCAAGGCAAAGCCCAGGCTTGATGAAAAGGGGCGTCCCATTCCTCCCACGAAGAAATCCCCCATCTCGATGCCGGTGATCTTTATCATCATGATCCTGGCGATCATTTTTTGGCATACATACAGCGGCAACAAACAGACTGTCACCCAGGAAAGCTTTACCGGCTTTATGCAGAGGGTGGAGGAAAACTCCGTCGCTGAAGCTCAATTTACGGAGCGGGACATCGTCTATAGTGATGTTGCCGGTAATCAATATAGCACCACCATGCCCTTTGATGATCCCCGGCTGGTGGACAGCCTGATTTCCAGCGGGATCAAGGTGAGCACCACCAAACCAGCTAAATGGGCGGCACTGATCATCTCGGCCTTGCCTTTCATCCTGCTGATCTTTATCTGGTTTTTCATCATGCGGGGTATGTCCGGGCAAAGTTCCAAAGCCTTCAGTTTTGGCAAAAGCAAAGCCCGTCTGCATGAGGCCAGCCGCTCAAAGGTCAGTTTCAAAGATGTGGCCGGGGTGGACGAAGCCAAAGAGGAGCTCCAGGAGATTGTGGACTTTCTCAAGGACCCGAAGCGCTTTCAGCGTTTGGGTGGCAGGATTCCCCGCGGAGTTCTCCTGGTGGGCAGACCCGGCACGGGTAAGACGCTTTTGGCAAAAGCCGTATCCGGTGAGGCAGGAGTGCCATTCTTTTCCATCTCCGGTTCGGACTTTGTGGAAATGTTTGTGGGTGTGGGAGCGGCCAGAGTGCGTGACCTCTTTGAGCAGGCCAAGAAAAGCTCCCCATGCATCACTTTTATCGATGAAATCGATGCCGTGGGGAGACACCGCGGCACAGGGCTCGGTGGAGGCCACGACGAGCGTGAACAGACCTTGAATCAACTATTGGTAGAAATGGACGGATTTGAACCCAATGAAGCGGTGATCATCATCGCGGCCACAAACCGTCCGGACATCCTGGATCCTGCGCTCTTGCGTCCGGGAAGATTTGATCGTCAGGTCACGGTGGATCTACCCGATGTCAAAGGCCGCACCGAGATTCTCGAAGTGCACGGCACCAAGGCACCACTGGCCGAAGATGTGCATCTGGAGATCATCGCCCGGGGAACTCCCGGTTTCAGCGGGGCGGATCTGGCCAATCTGGTCAATGAAGCAGCCTTGATCGCGGCCAGCAAGAACAAGACCAAGGTCGCAATGGTGGACTTTGAAGAAGCCAAAGACAAGCTGACCCTGGGTAAAGAAAAGAAAAGCCGCGTGATACCCGAGGAAGACAAACGCCTCACAGCCTATCATGAGATCGGCCACGTGCTCACCAGCATCTTTCAGGATCAGGTGGAGCCGGTGCACAAGGTCAGCATCATCCCCAGAGGCTTCACGGGTGGAGCCACTCACTATCTGCAAAGCGACAGGACGGGCTATTCCCGCAGTTATCTGAAGCAGTTTTTGGTGACCTTGTTAGGTGGCCGGGCTGCAGAGGAAGTGGTCTTTGGAGAAGTGACCACCGGTGCGGGCAACGATCTGGAGCGCTGCACCGACATCGCCAAAAAGATGGTCTGCGCATGGGGCATGAGCGATGTCGTGGGTCCGATGACCGTCGGCAAAGATCAAGGCGAAGTCTTTTTGGGCAAAGAGATCAGCTCGCGGGAAATCCACAGTGAAGAAACCGCAAAACTGGTGGATGGAGAGATCCGCAGCTTGATCCTGGAAGCTCACGAGGCTGCCAAAGCTTTGCTGCAAAAGCACCGTAGCCTTCTGGATGAAATGGCGCAGGTTTTGCAGGAAAAGGAAACCTTGAATACCGATGACATCTTCCAATTGATATTGGAAAATCTGGATAGCGATGAGCTGGAAATAGTGCAGGCTAAATATGAAAAGGCAAAAGAGATGCGCTTTGAATACTCTTCCGGAAGCAAGAGCATGGCTGCGGCCAGGGCGAAGGCTGGGCTCAAGACTGATCCAAAGCCTGAGCCTGAACCGGAATCCGAAGCCAAGCCGGAAAGTAAAGATGAAGCCCCACAGGAGGATATAGATGAGTGATCTGAAAATGCACGGAACCACTATCCTCGGCATTCACCGCAAAGGCAAAACCGCCATTTGCGGAGACGGACAGGTCTCCTTGGGAGACACTGTGATCAAAGCAACCGCGATCAAGCTGCGCAAGATCTTTAACGATCAGGTGATCATCGGCTTTGCCGGAGCTACTGCCGACGCATTTACCCTGTTTGAAAAATTTGAAGAAAAACTCAAGGCAAACAAGGGCAATCTGAAGAGATCTGCCGTCGATCTGGCCAAAGAATGGCGACAGGATAAATATCTCAGACGTCTGGAAGCATTGATGATAGCCGGCGATAAAACCGGCATCCTCATGATCAGCGGCGTGGGTGATGTGCTGGAGCCGGATGATGGGCTGATCGCCATCGGTAGCGGTGGAAACTATGCCCTTTCGGCAGCCCGGGCCTTGATGCGCAATACCAAACTCAGTGAAGAAAAGATCATCACAGAAGCCATGAAGATTGCCTCTGAGATATGTATTTACACCAATGACTCATTTAGCCTGGAGGTTCTCTAAGTGCCAGATAGAAATGAACTAACGCCTGCTCGGATTGTGTCTGAGCTGGATAGATATATCATCAGTCAAGCCTCGGCAAAACGCAGCGTGGCCGTAGCTCTCAGAAATCGTTGGCGGCGTCAGCAAGTCAAAAGCGAAATGCGCAGCGAAATCATGCCAAACAATATCATCATGATCGGGCCCACCGGTGTGGGTAAGACGGAGATTGCCCGGCGTATCTCACGCTTGGTCAATGCACCCTTTGTAAAAGTGGAAGCCTCCAAATTTACCGAAGTGGGCTATGTGGGGCGTGATGTGGAGGCCATGATCCGCGAATTGATGAGCTCTGCTGTGGGGCAAACCCGCGCTCAGATGGTGGAGGAAGTCCTCGATGATGCGCATGCCATGGCGATCGAGAAAGTGCTGGATGCACTCTTGCCCTTTAAACGCAGAAAGGGCGATGTGGTCGATGAAGAGACCCAAGAGCGCTACAAACGCAGCCGGGAAAAAATGCGTAAGAAATTGCTCAATGGGCAGTTGGACGACAAAGAGATCGAGATCGAGATCCCGGAGGATTCCATGCCCAGCTTCGAGATCATGACAAATTTTAACACAGAAGCTCTGGACTTTGATATCTCGGATATGATCTCAAATCTCTTTCCCGGCAGATCCGGCAAGAAAAAGCATAAGACCAGCGTAGCCCGGGCACTGAAAAGCTATACCGAAAATGAGATCAATCAGCTCGTGCCCAAGGATAAGGTGGCAGATAAGGCCAAAAAAGCCGTGGAAGAAAACGGGATCGTCTTTATCGATGAAATCGACAAGATCGCCACTTCGGACAAGCAAGGCGGGATCGATGTGTCTCGCAGCGGGGTGCAGCGTGACCTCCTGCCGATCGTGGAAGGCAGCGTAGTGCCCACCAAATATGGCCCCGTGAATACAGCACATATCCTCTTTATCGCTGCGGGAGCCTTCAATATCGCCAAGCCCAGCGATCTGATCCCGGAATTGCAGGGACGTTTTCCCATCCGGGTGGAGCTAAACAGCCTCAATGAACAGGATTTTGTCCGCATCCTCAGTGAGCCGGCAAACGCCCTGACAAAGCAGTATCGCGAGCTCTTTCGCACTGAAAAAGTGGAACTCTCTTTCAGCGCCGGGGCCATCAATGAGATCGCCCGCTTTGCCGCTCTGGCAAATGAAAAGATGGAAGACATCGGCGCCCGCAGGCTGCATACCATCATGAACACTCTTTTGGATGACTTTCTCTTTGACATGCCGGATCCGAAGCTCAAAAAGGTGAGCGTCACCAAAAAGATGGTGACTCAGAGCTTGACTCCAGTGATTGAGAGTGAGGATCTCTCGCGCTTCATTCTCTGATGTTCAGCTTTATTCGCAGGACCTTTATCTCTCTGAGTATCCGGAATTACCGGCTCTTTTTCACTGGGCAGGCCATATCCCTGATCGGCACCTGGATCCAGCGCACCACCCTGGGCTGGTATGTCTATCGGCTCACGGGATCCGCCTTTTTGCTGGGGTTGGTGACCTTTCTCTCCATGATTCCGTCGCTCTTTATCTCTCCCTTTGTGGGGGCTTGGGCCGATCGCTGGAATCGGCATAAAGTCTTAATCGGGGCGCAGACCGCCTTTTTTATCCAAAGTAGTGTATTGGCCATTCTGGTGCTCACCGACGTGATCAATGCTGACGTGACCTTTCCAATCCTGCTGCTGGCTACCCTTCAGGGCATCATCGTGGCCGTGGATTCGCCCATCCGGCAGACCCTCCTGATCGATCTGATCGGTGATAAGAGGATGCTGCCCAATGCGATTGCAACCAATAGCGCGATGTTTAACGGCGCTAGATTGATCGGCCCGGCTCTGGGTGGCTTTTTGATCGTCCTCTTCAGTGAGGGCATCTGTTTTGCCATCAATGCGGCCACATACCTGCCGGTGATCATCAGCCTGAGTTTTGTGCGCATCAGCTATCCCAGGATGAAGCGCAAGACCGAATCCACCCTCCGCCAGATTATGGATGGATATCGCTATGTTTTCCATAGCTATCCGATTCGCTTTTTGATCATGAATCTCTCGATCTACACGCTATTTGCCTTCAGCTATTCGACCCTGATTCCCGTCTTTGCCAAGGACGTTTTGCAGGGCGATAGCGGCACCCAGGGGCTCTTGATGTCCACCGCCGGCATCGGGGCTTTGATCGGCTCATTTATCCTGGCCTCCAAAAGCAGTATCAAGGGGCTGCAGGTCCGCCTGATCTTGGTTGGGATAGTGGCGAGTGTGGCTCTGATCGTCTTCTCGCTCAGCAGTTCTCTGATCCTGAGCATGATCATGATGCTCTTTATCGGCTTTGGGCTGATGATGAACAATGCCACCACAAATACGCTTCTGCAGTCTCTGGTCTCGGATGATATGCGGGGGCGGGTGCTGAGCACATATACCACCACATTTATGAGCATGTCTCCCTTTGGGGGGCTTCTGGCGGGCACGATTGCCAGCCGCTTTAATGCCCAGATAGCCCTCTTTATCAGCGCTTTTATCTGTTTGATCTGGAGCCTGAACGGCCTGAGGAAGCTGCCGCGCTTTAGCAAAGGCATGCTGAAGATGCTGGTGCTCAGTTCGAATTCCGGTATCTATCGGAAGCCGAGACTGAGGCCCATGCCATGAGCAGGATCTTTAGCTATTTGGGAGACCGGGAGATCGCTTACCGGTCTTTGATGCGGGATCAGGCAGGTCTTGAGATTCAGGGGCGCAAGCTGTCGCCCTCAAAGCTGGTGGTCCTGGAGCAGACGCATTCGGATCTGGTTCATTATTGCACCCAGGCCGATAGCGGTGCCGGCTTTAAAGACCATCTGCAGATATCCATCGCGGATGCTGCGATCACGAAGATCCCGGGGCAATATCTCTTGATTCGCACGGCGGATTGCTATCCCGTGCTCTTTTATGATGAAGAAGCAGGGGTGGTGGCGGCTGCCCATAGCGGACGGGAAGGAACCCGGATGAATATCGTGGGCAAGGTGATATCTGCCATGACGCAGCACTACTCATGTGATCCAGAGCGGATTGTAGCCCATGTGGGGGCCGGCATCTGTGAAGATCACTATGAGGTCAGCCCCCGGCTCTATGACGCCTTCAATGCCAGTTTGGCTGAGGCGGGCTTCAGCTCCTGCACAAAGCAGCAGCGGCATCTCAATCTGCGCACCACGATCTTCCAGCAGTTGATCCGCGCCGGGCTGAGATTCTTTAATATCGAAAACGTCCAGATTTGCACATATGAGGATCCCGGATACTTTTCATATCGTCGGGACAAAGGAAATAACCGTCAGATAAATCTAATTGGGATTACCGATGAATAAGACTTTTAAGAGCAAAAGCGGGAATGTGAGCCTGGAGCTCCGGCAAGAGAGCGCCTCAGCCTGGCTCACCATCAAGCGCACAGGCCGGTTGGTTGATGAAAAAGAGATATTGGATCTCATCGAGGAAGCAGGAATCAAATCCGGCTTTGATGAGGCACTGCAGATGATCCGTGAACGAGGCATTGAAAAGGATTTTGACCAGCCCTTCCCGATCGCCGTCTGCAAGAGAAATACCGAGACCAAAGAAGCCAAGCTGAGATATCACTTTGATCCTGATGC
>CAZWUD010000033.1:0-9958 GCA_964637055.1 uncultured Candidatus Cloacimonadota bacterium | reverse complement strand
AGTGGGATTGGGCTCAACCTTTTTCTTCATTTGGCTCACCTAATTTACACCAACATTTGGGACGTTTCAAAGACAGATTGCGTCGCCTCTTTCCAGACTCATGCCAAACAGCAAAAACTGCAAAAGGCTTGACATATACTAAGCATCAAAAAGCTTAGATATAATGATGACGAAGTATAAATCACCCTACACGGCAATAGCATTATTTTCAGGAGGTTTAGACAGCCTGCTGGCAGTGAAATGGATGCAAAAATGCGGCTACCGCGTATATCCGGTCTATTTCCTCACGCCCTATATGCCGGAGGCCAGGGCTCTGGAATCTGCCCGGGACAATAAGCTGGATCTGATCGTGCGGGATATCAGCGCTGAACATCTGGAGATGATGAAGGATCCTGATACTGACTTTGGTAAAAACATGAATCCCTGCATTGATTGCCATGCGCTGATGTTTCGGGTGGGCGGCAGCATGCTCAAAGAGCTGGATGCGCAGTTTTTGATCTCAGGAGAAGTCTTGGGACAGAGGCCGATGAGTCAACGCCGCGACGCCATGAATCGGGTGGCCCGGCTTAGCGGATATCGCGAGCTGCTGGTGCGCCCCCTTTCCCAAAAGCTACTGCGCGAAACTCAGCCAATCCGGGATGGATGGGTGGATATGGATGACATGCTGGATATCTCCGGCAGAGGAAGATCCCGTCAATTGGAACTGGCCCGGGAGCTCGGCATCGTAAACTTTCCGAATCCCGCCGGGGGCTGCCTGCTCACAGACCGCAATTACTCCCTGCGGCTCAGGGATCTGATGGAACATGAGGAGATCGATGCAGAAAATCTGGAATTGCTCAAATATGGCAGACACTTTCGTCTGGGCAAAGGCATGAAGCTCATCGTGGGTCGTGATGAAGCCGATAATGGCCTCCTGGAGCCCGCCGCGGTCAATCTGACTCAGTTAAAAGCCATAGGCTACACCGGCCCCTTGGGGGTTCTCACGGGCTCAAAGTGGAAACCTGAGGCTTTGCAGCTTGCTTTGGACATATTCTGGCACTATCACAGCAAAGCGCCAAATACGGGTGAAATTCAGATTAACTCTCCCTCAGAAATGATAACTCAATCAGCACAGAAGGCTGATCTTGAGACTATTAAGAAATACCGACTATCACATGATTAAAAATAAGGAAATGATATGCTAAAGATTGAATCTTTTAACCTGCTACCCTCTTTTCAGACAAATACCTGGCTGCTTTGGGACGATGAGAATCTGGACGCCATCCTGATCGATCCCGCGGCTCCGGATCAAGAGCTTTTGGATCTGATCAATGAAAAGGGACTCTCTGTCCACTGCATCGTGAATACCCACGGACACGGCGACCACATCGGCGGAAACCAGTTTTTCAGATCAGCCCTGGCCTGCCCCCTTTTGATACATGAAGCAGATGCCTCGATGCTGACCGATAACAAAAAGAACATGAGCGAATATATGGGCACGCCGCTTCCTCCCGCTCCGTCGGATAGACTGCTCACCGATGGCGACATCATCCAGATGGGGAAGCACTCGATCAAGGTCATTCACACCCCCGGTCACACACCCGGTGGGATCTGCCTTTTGATAGATAAATATCTGATCTCGGGAGATACCCTCTTTGAGATGAGCATTGGCCGCACAGACTTTCCTGCGGGCAGTCACAGCCAGCTCATTGATTCGATCAAAAGCAAACTCTTTATCCTGCCGGATGACACAATTGTCTTCCCTGGTCACGGTCCCCGCACCTCCATTGGCATGGAGAAAATGAACAACCCCTTTGTCAGGTAACTATGATGCACGATTCTGTATTGATCCTTGATTTCGGCTCCCAATACACCCAGCTCATTGCGCGCAAGATCCGCGAATCCGGAGTATATTGTGAGATTCATCCCTACATGCGCACTATATCGGATATCCGGGCTTTGGGGCCAAAGGCGCTGATTCTTTCCGGCAGTCCCTTTTCGATCGATCGCGAAAATGCGCCCAAGCCGGATCCTGCCATCTGGGATCTGGGCATCCCAATCCTTGGGATATGCTATGGCATGCAGCTCATAGCGGATCACTTTGGAGCAGAGCTGGCATCTTCAGCAAAGCGCGAATACGGTAAAGCGAATCTATCGGTGGGCTCAGACGATGCTCTCTTTGAGGCCGTGCAAGACGGAGCACAGGTCTGGATGAGCCATGCCGACACTGTGCAAAAGCTAGCGCCATCGCTGAAAAGCCTGGCCGGCACGGTGAATTCTGATTATGCCGCCTTTCGCCATAAAAAGCTATCAATCTATGCCCTGCAATTTCACCCGGAAGTCCATCATAGCCACTGTGGAAAGCAGATCTTGGAAAACTTCCTCTTCAAGGTCACCGGTCTCACCCCAGATTGGAGTGCGGGATCTTTCATCCGGGAAAGTATCGCCAGGATTCGCGCGGAAGTCGGCACCGACAGAGTGATCCTGGGGCTCAGCGGGGGCGTGGATTCCTCCGTGGTGGCGGCTCTCTTGCATCAGGCCATTGGAAAGCAGCTAAACCCCATCTTTGTGGATACCGGAATGATGCGCTTTGATGAGGCCAATCGGGTGAAAGAGATGTTTCGCGCTTATCCATCCCTGAAGATCATTTTTGTGGATGCAACTGATCAGTTTTTGAGCAAATTGGAGGGCATCAGCGATCCTGAAGAGAAGCGCAAGATCATCGGCGCCACCTTTATCGATGTATTTGAGGCCGAAGCGGCGAAATTTTCCGATGCGGTCTATCTGGCACAGGGTACGCTCTATCCGGATGTGATAGAGAGCGTGTCTTTTGCCGGGCCATCGGTCACGATCAAAAGTCATCACAATGTGGGCGGACTGCCGGATAAGATGAAGCTGAACCTTATCGAACCCCTGCGTGAGCTCTTTAAAGATGAAGTGCGCAGGGTTGGCAAAGAACTGGGGCTCCCCGATGAACTGGTTGAGCGGCATCCCTTCCCCGGGCCGGGCCTGGCAGTCAGGATATTGGGGCCAGTGGACAAGAAGCAAGTGCGCATGCTGCAGCTCGCCGATGAGATCTTTATCAGTGAACTGAGGAATTGGAACTTGTACAACAAAACCTGGCAGGCTTTTGCAGTGCTGCTGCCCATCCAAAGCGTTGGCGTGATGGGAGATGAACGCACCTATGAGCAAGTCTGCGCTCTGCGCGCGGTAAACAGCGTTGACGGCATGACTGCGGAGGTGACGGAGCTTCCCTTTGACTTTCTCATACACGTCTCAAATCGGATTTGCAATGAGGTGAAGGGGATCTCAAGAGTGGTCTATGACATCTCCTCAAAACCCCCGGCGACTATCGAATGGGAGTGATCTGGCGGCTATGCTGTCCTGAGACCATACTCAGGCAATGAATCCCGCACCCAGCACCAGATCACCATCGTAAAAGGCGATTAGCTGTCCGGGTGTGATGGCGGAGATTGGGCGCTCAAACTTCACCTGATATGAGCCGTCCGACCTGCTCTCTACCAGACAAGCCACTGGATCCTGTGCAAGCCTGATCTTAGCCTGACAGTGCAGTTTAGCCTGGGGAGCAGGGATAGAGATCCAATTCAGGTCAATGGCCTGCAGAGAATCACCATATAGCGCGGACTTTGGTCCGATGATCACCTGGTTCTTCACCGGATCCAGTCCCATCACATATTGAGCTTCGGCAAATCCGGCCAATCCCAGTCCCTTCCTCTGCCCTATTGTATAGTGAATCAAGCCCTTATGTCGCCCCAACACTTTGCCTGCGAGGTCCACAAAATCCCCCTCTTGAGGCTCGTAATCCCGGAAAAGGGGGCTATCGTCTTCGCTTTCCAGAAAGTCCTGGCTTTCTTTTTTCTTCACCAGATAGTTATAACCCTGGGCACGGGCAATTTCCCGGATTTTGTCCTTAGTCATCTCCCCCAGGGGGAAAAGGCTCTGGGCAAGCTGTTCTTGAGATAGCAGGCTGAGAAAGTAGGATTGATCCTTGCTCTGGTCTGCTGCCCGAAGTAGCTGCCATCTCCCCAGATCAGGGTCAAAGCCTATCCGGGCATAGTGTCCGGTGGCAAATCGCTCAAAATCAATACCCAGTTCGCGTGTCTTCTGCCAGAGTGCGCCAAACTTGATCCGGTGATTGCACACAACGCAGGGATTGGGGGTTCTGCCCTCGCTGTAAGTGCTGGCGTAGTAGTCCAGTACATCGAAGCGGAATTCTTGCTCGAGATTGATCACGTGGTGCGGGATGCCCAGTTTTTGGGCTAAACGCACTGCGGATTCTACAGCTTGAGGCTCTGAGGGACCGAAACAGCCTCGTTTATCCGCTCGATTGATGCCGCTGGAGGGGCTCCACTTCGTCATGGTAACGCCGATCACCTCGTGTCCCAGCTCTTGCAGCATCAGAGCGCACATGCTGCTATCCACGCCACCGCTCATCCCCAGGGCAATCTTCATGAATGCACCTCAAAGAAGCTTTCCAGACGCAGAATCGTGCGCGAATCAAGCTGCTCCGGGAGCTCACCTTCCAGGTTCAGGACAGGCAGCGGGATATGCTTTTTGAGCAGGAGGTTATCGATCTGCAGATGGCAAAAAGCCTGAGTGTAACTGAGGATGGCATCCAGCCGGCGCCTTTTGATCTCGGTGCGGATATCCTTTAGTCGCCCCAAAACGCTGTAGGGATATGTGTAAACCAGGTATTGCTGCACGATATCATCCTGGATATTGGGCATGGAAAATTGACGCTGCACCTCGTTGAAAAGCACGTCACCCCCGAGCTCGCAGATGCTGTCATAGAGGTTCTTAAAGATCGGCGGGACGCCCAGATAGCCCAGCCTCAACCGGGTGGGATAGGGCTCGCTATGTCTGGCCTGATAAAGGAATTCGTCCAGCTCTTTGGAAAACTGCTCGGGATCGCCCCGGAAGTCTGAGGAATTTACCAGCCAGAGATGGTTGTCCCCTCCCCGGACCCTGCGCTCTTCATAGGTCAGTCTGTCCAATTCCACCAGTTTGAAGCGAATCAAGTCCAGCCAGGCTTTGGCTTCGAGGGTCTGCCTGCGGGTAACGCCATAATGCGCTTCCAAACGGGAGATTTCCGCATCCAGCGCCTGATATTCCTGCTGCGGCGGGAATGAGAACCGGTATATGGGGATGCCCTCTTCAGAGATCATTTCCAGAAGCGAACTGGAATTTGAGCAATCCCCCTGGACTATGCCTATCACTTCATCCAGAGAAGATGCCAGGGCAGAGGAAAAATTGCCCTTGATCCAGGAGCAGAGGCTGCGGGGAAAGCCTTTGAGCTCGGCATTGTGGATGTGGACTGCAGCGTCCTGAGTCAGGAAGATATTGTTTAGATCTATCGGAGTATGCCCCGCGGCATAGAGCACTTCCACGGGCAGGGATGTGGTAAAGCCGATTCTCTTAGTCTTCACAGGCCAGCTCCAGGTATTCATCTTCCAGGATGGATATGCGCTCTTCGATCTCAGCGATCTGGCTTTGCAGAGCCCGCTCATCCTCACTTAAGATCCGCACCCGCTCAGTATTGGCATAGGTGGCGGGATCAGACATGCTCATGTGGATTTCTTCCAGACGCTTTTCGGCGATCTCTTTGGACTGGGTTTGAGATACGATCTCATCGTGAAGCTGCTGGAGATGCCAGGGATTGACCTTGCGCTTTTTTTCTCTGATTTGAGGCTTTGCTTTGGGCAATTCCGGCTCGACGAAAGCCAGCTCTATGGCTGCATCTACATCCAGATCGGGTTCCCGGATGCTGCTGATGATCCTGCTCTCTTCCAAGTGTCGGGTAAAGACCCAAAATTTGCTGGCCAATTGCCGGATGAAGTAGCGATCGTGAGAAACGAAGATGATCGTTCCCGAAAAATCCTGTAAGGCTTCCAAAAGTGCGTCATTCATCGGGATGTCAAGGTGGTTTGTGGGTTCGTCCAATATCAGCAGATTGGGCTTTTCATGGATCAGCACGCTCAGGTAGAGGCGGCTCTTTTCACCGCCGGAAAGTATCGAGACTCGCTTGTCCACATCATCACCCCGGAAACCAAAGCGGGCCAGCCAGGAAAGCACGTAACCCTGAGTCTCGTCAGGAACTATATTCCACAGCGTTTGCATCACGGTGAGGGATTCGTCAAGCTGGTTTTGATGCTGATCGTAATAGCCAATCTTGAGGCTGGCTCCGTGGTAAATCTCGCCACTCAGGATGGGATGCTGATCCATAAGGATATGCAGCAGAGTGGACTTGCCGCAACCATTTGGTCCGATGATGGCGATGCGATCCCGCCAATAGGCTTCCAGGTCCACCTTCTCGGCCAGAAGTAGCTCATCCCCAATCCCAAAGGAGAGGTCTTTCATGCGGAAAACATCATTGCCGCTTCTGTCTGCGCCCTGCATATGCAGCCGTATCTTTTGCTCAGCCTCGGGAGCATCCACCAGTTCCAGCTTTTCGAGCATTTTCAAGCGTGACTTGGCCTGATTGGTCTTTTGCCCGGCTATGTTCTTTTGAATGAAGGCGCGGGTGCTTTGGATGTATTTTTGCTGTCTTTCATACTGGCGGGTCTGGCTCATCAGGGCTATCTGGCGCGCTTCGTGGTATGAGCTGTAATTGCCCTTGCTGATAGAGAGCCTGGCCCCGGAAATGGCATAGATGCTGCGCGTGATCTTGTCCAAAAAGACGCGGTCGTGAGAAACCACCATAAAGGGCTTGGGGTTGTCCCTTAGATAGTTTTCCAGCCAGCGGATCATGGCCAGATCAAGGTGGTTTGTGGGTTCGTCCAGGATCAAGAGATCATATTGATTCAAGAGCAAATAGGCCAGGCAGATGCGGGTCTGCTCCCCGCCGCTGAAATCCCCGATGCGCTTTTCCCAGATCCCCTCAGGAAAGCCCAAAGACAAGAGCACGTGCTTGATCTCGTTTTCATGCTCAAAGGCCTTGATCTGGTGCATTTTTTCTATCACGGAGTTTAGTAGCCTGTGAGTGGCCACATCCTCGCACTCATCAAGCTCTCTGGAGAGGCTCACCATCTGCGCTTTCAGCTTTTGGATATCTTCCCGGGCGGACTGGATGTACTCCATCAGAGTCAGACGGGGATTTATGCTGGTGTTTTGGGCCAGATAGGCGATTTTGAGCTGTCTGGCCTTCAGGATCTTACCCTCACTTGGGCGCAAGTCTCCCAGGATCATCTTGATCAGAGTGGATTTTCCGCTTCCGTTTGCTCCGATCAGACCGATCCTGCTGTTGTGCTCAATAGTGCAATTCACACTTTTGAGGATGTAATTCCCAGCAAAATCAATGCCGAGATCAATGCATTGGACAAGGCTCATTTACTCTCTCTGTCTATCTATATCTTTGTCTGAGCAAGAAATCCCAAGCGCTGCTATTGTCAATAGATTCTTGTTCTGCGCCGGTTCCTCGGAATCTGCGGGCAAAGAAAAAGCCGACACCAGGCCGGCTTTTTTATATGCTTGATTGTTATATCATTTGAGGAGATCTTTTATGTGCTCCACATAGGCGGCAGCTCCACCCTCGCGGTAGCCGGTTCGTTTTATTTCTTTGCCCTCACTATTCACGAGCACGATGGTGGGAAATCCCTGAATCGCAAATTGCTTTTGCAAGGTTGAATTCTGGGCTTTCAGCTCATCACTCTGAGCTATGCTCCGGGGGAAGTCCAGTTTGAGCAAAACCAAGTTCTCTTTGGCATAGCTGTCAAATTCCTTTTGAGAGAAAACCTCATTTTTCAGACGCACACACCATCCGCACCAGTCTGAACCGGTGAAGTTTATCAGGATAGGGCGATCCAGCTCTTTCGAGCTGGCAAGCGCGAGATCCCAATCTTCGATCCAGGCTCCCGGAATGTAGGGACCAGTTTCAGCACCGGCGATCTCACTGTTTGCATTTGCTTTGGGGGCAGGGTTGCAACCCAGCACAGCCACCATTGAGATCAAGAGTAATATCAGGGTAAATCTCATTTATTGTACCTCTTTGTCGTTGATGTATATCTTTCTGATCACGTCGCTTGACTTCTTCAGCATGGCATTGACTGCGCAATACTTTTCGCTGGAGATAGTCACCGCTTTGATGATCTTGTCCTCAGGCAGATCGGAGCCGGTAAATCTGAAGTGAATCGTGATGGATTCATAAACCATCGGGTGCTCAACTGTCGGCACTCCTTCTGCATCCATTTCAAAGCTATAGTCCTTGACCTTCATCTTTTTCAGGATGGACACCACGTCCATGCCTGTGCAACCTGTCAAAGAGACCAGCAGCAAGGGTTTGGGGGTGGGGCCGGTATCATTGCCGGAGTGTTCTTTGGGCACGTCCATCTTGATGTGATGCCCGTTTACCACGGCATCAAAGCTCATGTCTCCAGTCCATTTTGTCTTTATTTTGCTTTTCATATCCTGTCCTTTATAAATCTATGAGGGTTTCTTTTAGAACTTCCTCGTATTTATCCACATATTTCTTGAGGGATTTATACAGATCCCCAATCTCTTTTTGGGGGATTTTATCCAAAAGGCTGGTCTGCTGATCCAGCACGGTCTTTTGACTGTTCTCAGCAAGTTTCCTACCTTTATCAGTGATGATGGCAAACCAGCAGCGACGGTCTTCCTCGCTGGGCCGGCGTGTAACAAGTTTTTTACTCACAAGGTTATCCATAATTCGGGTAACCCGGCTATGAGAAACGTTCAGTTCCCTGGCCAATTCATTCATATTGGCCGGACTTTCAGCTTTGTTCAAGTAGTTTAAGAGCATGCACTCCATGCGTCCTACCTGAAGGCAAGCCTTTTGAGCATAATCTATATCACTCAACACTACTTGCAGTCTAGTGACCAACTCGTGGAATCTTTCCGGATAGTTTGGCATCTTTATCTCCTATATATTTAGCGTTTTATTTTCTTGGCATCGGCGATCCGGATGTATAGCAATCCAGACTTCTAAATATATAATAGAGCAAAGATTCTATAATGCAAAACTTTCTTTTAGCGGATATTTCAAATGTGAAATACTATCCTTCACGATTCAAAATCAGCTTATTTCGCTTTGCTTCGCAAATCCGGGCTATATTGCCCTGCTAAGCCGGGGAATCAAGAGAAGCTGATTAGTCTTTGTAATAGATAGCTTTGATGGGGTCTATCCCGGCTGCTTTCAGAGCTGGATAGAGTCCGGATAGAAAGCCGATCAGCACCGAAAAGAACAAGCCCAAAGCGATGCCCGGCACGGGTAAATACAGAGGGAATTTCATCAGGCTGCCCATCAGCGTGACCAATGCCCAGGCAAAAGCAATACCGATCAATGCACCGAGAATGGCCAATATCAATGCTTCAAAGATGAAGTAGAAAAAGATATCCCGGTCTGTGGCCCCGATGCTTTTGCGGATGCCGATCTCGCTCATGCGCTCTTGAATAGAGATCAAAAGAGTCGAAAAGAGACCCACGCCTCCCACGATGAGGGCGATTGATGCGATCGCAGAGAGGGTGATATTCCACTTTTTCATGTTGCGGTCAATCTCGGCAGAGATGGTGAGCATCATGGCGCCGATGTCCATAAAGGTGAAATTGGGATACATATTGTGTCGGGAGAGCAGGAGCTGTCTGGCTTTTGTGCGTAGGCCCGAATAGGAGGCTTCATCTTTTGCCTGAAGATAGATCAGGTGCACAGCCTTTTTCATGCCCCAGCGATATGCACCGTATTTGAGCGGGACATAAACAGCCTGAAGTTCCCGATCCCGCTCCCAGGCATTGAAATTCATACCGCTTTGAGAATTTAGGGCGTCTTGCCCCAAAATACCCACCACCCGGTAACGATGCATGCCCAAAATGATGGTCTCGCCCAAAAGATCCTGGTCAGGATAGTGGGTTTGGGCAAATTTATAGCCCAACACCGCAACCGGCAAGCCTTGCTTCATCTCCAGTTCACTAAAATCGCGCCCCCGGGAAATCTCATAGTCCTTGTTTC
>CAZWUD010000032.1:0-10028 GCA_964637055.1 uncultured Candidatus Cloacimonadota bacterium | reverse complement strand
AGAAAAGATGAGCCTCCTCTATCAGAATGATCTTTTTGTGCTGAGCCAAAAGCGGTTGCAGTCTGTGATGGGCATCGATGAGGCCGGCCGCGGAGCGCTGGCGGGACCGGTGGTGATTGCAGCCGTGGTGCTGGATTATGGAGATCCCATCCCGGCACTCAATGATTCCAAATTGCTCTCGGTCAAAAAACGGGAAGCGCTGTATCAGGAAATTCTTGCCCGTGCCCAAGCCTGGCAGATCGTGGAGATTGATGCGGCAAAGATAGATGAGATCAATATCCGCCAAGCCAGCTTGCTGGGCTTCATGCGGGTCTATGAGGCGCTCAGAGAGATTGCGGGCTATGCCCTGGTGGACGGGCGGGATCTAAGCTCTGGCATCAGCGGAGAGGCTGTAGTAAAGGGGGATAGTCGCCATGCCTGCATAGCGGCGGCGTCCATTTTGGCCAAGGTTCATCGGGATTCTCTGATGCGGGATATGGACATCCTCTTTCCTGAATATGGCTTTGCCGCTCACAAGGGTTATGGCACCCTCCGGCACTATGCCGCTCTGAGGGAATTCGGCCCCTGTCCGACGCATCGCCACAGCTTCCGTTTGTCTTGATACCGTCTTGATGGGGGAGGGCTCACTGCCCGCTTTTGTGACGCTCCATGCACTGGGTGCAACTGTGCCAATTGCAAAAGCGGTGATAGATATCCAGCAGGCCTTGCTGATAGATGGCTTTGCTCTTGGCCAGCTTGAGCTGGGAGGGATTGATGTATCGCTCCATAAAGCGGGTGATGAAGTTTTCCTGCAGGGGTGGGAAGTCCCGATAGGCTTTCAGGAAGGGCTCCGTGTCCAGCGACATCTTTTCCCGCCAGATAGTCATCACGGGCAGGTATATATTCAAAAAGATGTTCTTTTGCACACTGCTTCCCAGCTTTAAGCTTTTGCCATCTGGTAAAACCTGGTGGGGAATCCAGACGCTTTGGAAGGCCTTGTACAGATCATCCTCCGTCTCCGTAGTCCGGTTAAAAGCGGCAATCAGCCCGCTATCCGCTGTCTCCCAGATGAAGTCGCTGATATAGATGATCCGCTTGATGGGGTGATTTTGGGGACGAATGCGGAAGAGCTGCCAGTCTATGACCAGCTTTTTGGCAAAGAAAGCCTGGATTTCATAGTCACGCCAGATCTTGGCGACTCTTTCTCCATCCAGCAGCTTTGAGGATTTTTTGAGAAGACCGGATGAGCAGAGATAGATTGACAGGAGTTGCTCCTTGTTCATGCCTTCTGCTTTAAACTTTCGGATCAGGCTGATGGGCAGGCTTTGCGCCAGTTGCAGGGTGTTCAGTTTGTTTTTGCTGTAGCCCAAAGCCTCAAAGATACCTTCATAAAGGATCTGGTCAAAGCTCGATAGAGAGAGGGCGGCATTGAAGCGCTTGCGCTTGCCTTCAAAACGCCGTAGCCCTGCTGTATGCAAGATGCCCAGCAGCCGGTCACTATCAATGGCAGAAAGCAGATCACAATAGACTGCCGGCTCCTTGCTGTCGTCATGCTCACGCAGGAGTTTCTGGATGTCTTCCGAAAGGTGATCTTTCAGATTCAGGATCTCGCAGACTTCTCCGTCTTCCTTGATAGTGAAAGGGCTGCTCAGATTGTGCTGCAGCACCACATGCAGGATCACAGAGTTATAGCGCGCATCCTCATGGTGCTTGTGTGCTCGCCAGTCTGAGCTTTTCAGGTGAATCTCCACATCTCCGCGCAGTTCCTTTTCTCCGATTGCGATGATCGCATTCTTAAAATCAGGACCACGCCCCGTATTGTATTGTCCTTGATAGATTATTTTGACAGGTTGTCCGCTGCAGCATGCCAGGTCATATTGCAGATGACCTTCATCCCAGATGTGATACAGAAAGCGCTCTTCCATCAGCGCTTAGTTACCGGAAAGACAGTCATAATGATTGCCGGACAAGACAAGCCCTAAAGCAAAGATTCGGCATATGCTTCCGGCCCTCCGAGATCCAAATATCTGCCCTAAAAGAAGAACCCGAAGAATCCCGCAAAGGATGCTTCGGTGTGTAGTTCCCCATTTTGTCATCAGACCCTCAGGGTCCTGTTTTAGTCTTCCAGCTTGTTTACGTATGCTGCCAGACGGGCTTTTCTGCGGCTGGCTGTGCGTTTGTGGATGACGCCTTTTTGGGCAGCTTTATCCAATTGTGCATAGAGTTTGTTCAGCAGAGCTTCACTGTTTTCGGGGTTTTGCTGCAATTCTTTGGTCAAGGTTCTGATCGTGCTTTTCACGTAGTTATTGCGTGCATTTCTCTTTTTGTCTGTGTTCATGCGCTTCAGCGGTGATTTGTGTTGTGGCATTATTTCCTCTTTTGTTTTGCTTAGTATTTAAGCCACAGTGTTTAATGCTGGTTATTTGTCAATAATTATTTTACCGGAAAGTCCACTGTCCAGCTTATCTATCTGGCTGGCAACGCTATAGGCAGAGATATTTCCCTTCCTGCGTTCCCCAGAGGCAAGCTCCTGGATCCAGGCTCTTGCTTCGGCGACCTGATGATAGTCAAAACAGCGTCCCGCAGCGCTTGCCTTGATGATCTGAGCCGCAGCGCTATCCGGAGGTGCAAAGCATAGAATCGGGCTGCGCGAAGCCAGGTATTCAAAGAGCTTCGTGGTCAGAATTCCCTGATTCTTCTCCAGTTTGTTCACGATCAAGAGCAGCAGATCACTGTCTACCATTTCCTTGATGGCTTCTGAGTGAGGTAAAAATTCCTTGATCTGCAGCCTCTCCTGGCAGAGCTCACGCAAGCGGGATTCATCTTCCTGATCCAGATTTGTGCCGATCATCTCCAGGCTGAAATCCCGTTTCAAACCGGTGAGGAGTTCGATAAAGATCCCGATGTCCTGCCCGGCGGTGATCTGGCCGATGTATTTGATCGTGAACCGGGGTTGTGGCTGGTGATTGAGTCCGGCAAAGTCCTTGGGCTCATATCCATTGAGGATCACAAGCTTGGGGCCTAAAGGTAGGGCGTCTGCAATGGCATCAGACACCACCAGGTTCAGATCTGCAGAGGCCAGCACTTTCTTTTCCAGATGTCTTTGCAGCATCATGGCAAGCTTGCCGGGAGGATTGAGCTGCAGATAGTGAATCTCGGACCAGGGATCCCGAAAGTCTGCATACCAGCGGATATTTGTCTTCCGGCTCAGCTTGAGCCCGATCAAGTGGCTGCTGTGAGGTGGCCCGGTAGTGATCACCAGGTCATAGGGGCGGCTTCTGAGTTCGGTCAGGGCTGCGCGGCAGGCTGCCGGATTCCAAAATACTCTGAGATCTGGAATGATGAGATTCAATCTGATCCAGATCAAGATGCGCCCCAGCAGTGAGCCCTTGTGGGGGATGCTGCCGTAGGGCATTTCGCTTTTCCGGCCGGATAGCCTTTTCCACAAAGCGCTCATCCCGAAGGCCGGCACGCGGATCACCTGGACTGAGGGGGGAACTTGATCCAGGAGTTGATGATCCAAAAAGGGATAATCTCCGCCTTCCGAGCATAGCACGGTGAGCTCATGCCCCCGCTCTGCCAGATAGGGGAGAAAGCGCAGCCACCTTTGCACCGGAGCGCCTCCACAGGGTGGGAAATAGTAGCTGATGAGCAGAATCTTCATTCTATTAGAAAGAGTCTTGCCAATTCAGTCCAGGTATTCGTTTTCTTGTATTGGATGATCGCTTCCTGCATCGGTGCCAGCATCTGTTTTCCATAGAATCGGATCACGGCTGCTGACAATGCGGGAGGGTCATTCGGCGGTACCAGCAGGCCGCTGATTCCGTCTTCGACGTATTCGCTGAGGCCACCCACCCGCGAGGCAATCACCGGCGTATCATAGCTGTAGGCTGTGGCGATCACACCGCTTTGAGTAGCACTTTTATAGGGAAGGATACAGAGGTCTGAACGGCGGAAATAATCTCCCACCTCGTCTTCATTGATGTAGCGAAAGTCGGTTTCCACACAGTCGTCAAGCTTCAGATCCCGGATGATGTCTTCATAAACTGATTGCTTGCCATAGACGGTTCCAGCGACCAGTAGCTTGATATCGGGAATGGCCAGACGGATGATGGGCATGGCTTCCAGCAGGATGTCCAGACCCTTGTAGCCCTTGATCAGGCCAAAAAACAGGATCCTGGGCTGAGAGTTTGTCTTGGTGGTATCTCCCAGAGGATTGTCAAAGATGGGGTGAAAACCCAGGATGGCGCGCTTTGCAATGCGACTGGGGAGGCTGCGCTTGAGATCCAGCAGGCAGGAATTGCTCAGCAGCAAAATCTTGTCGGCCGGCTCAAAAGCATAGCGCAGGAGGCTGCGGGTAAGCGGCCATTCCTCGTGAGGCACTATATTGTGGGCCAGGATGATCTTGCGGCAACCCTTGACCCGGCGGGCAATGTATCCAAAGGCCGGAGCAAAAAATGGCACCCACCAGGATATGATCAGCAGATCCGGTTGCCACTTGTTGATGGCCACCACAGTTTTCTTCCAGGTGTGAGGCAGATATGGGGTCAGGACTCTTTGAGATGCGTGTTGGGGACGGGATTTGCCCTCCTGACTGCCTGCAGGGAAGAGCAGGGCTGGATACTGTTTCTTAAAATTAAAGAAACAGATCTCATGATCTTGTTTTCCAAATTCATTTGCCAGACAATTGGCAAAGTTTGCAATTCCGCCCCTGAAGGGAGGAGCGGGACCCAAAAATGCTATCTTCATACCTATCACTCCGGATTTTGAGATCGGCTAAAAAATCTTTTTACCAAGTCGGGATCATCGTATTTTCCAAATAAAGCCATCAGTTTCAGTCTCACCTTCACTCCTTGCAGATCACCGGCCAAAATGGCTCCCATATCCTGCAGATTTTTGCCACCACCCTCATAACCGTATTCAGGCAAGACCCTGCCGGTATGGGTGCGTGACGCAATGACCACGATCAAGCCGGCATCCAGAGCTTTTTTGATGTGGGGCAGCATGTCTTTGGAGAGATTCCCACGCCCAAAGGCTTCGATCACGATAGCTCTGCTGCCGCTGGCGATACTGCAGTCGATGTATCTGCCGTCAAGTCCACAGACAGCTTTGATGAGATCCACCCTGGGATCGATCTTTTGGGTCCAGACGTTTTCCCGATAGAGGCTGGCACGATGATAAACCACTTCATCGGGATCCACTATGCCCAAAGGCCCCAGGCCGGGGCTGGTGAAGGCATCCACCTTGCCGCTGTCGGTTTTGACTACATCACGGGCAGAGTGGATATCGTCATTCATCACCACCAGCACGCCTTTGTCAAAACTCTCATTATGGCTGGCCACGCGGACGCTGCCGACGATATTGCGGGGTCCGTCCAGACCCAGGTCCCCACCGCTGCGCATGGCTGCAGTAAAGACAACCGGCTTACGGGTGGTGAGCACCAGGTCTGCCAGAAAGGCGCTTTCTTCCAAAGTATCGGTACCATGGGTCACCACGATGCCATCGTATGCCAGGATCTTTGTATCGATGAGCTTGGCCAGTTCAAACATCATCTCCGGGGTCATATATGGACTGGGGACATTGAGGTAGTTTATCAGCTCGACATTGGCCACCCTGCTCAATTGGGGAAACTGTTGCAAAAGATCGGCAAGCTCAGAGCTGGGCACCACCCCGAGATTGCCCACATGCTTCATGGATATCGTGCCTCCGGTGAGAATCAGGAGTATATTCTTTTTCATATTTTACCTTTTATAGGAGATGGGATCTTTGATGCCGGCTTTGGTAAAGGCAGCAAGGCGCAGCCTGCAACTGGGGCATATTCCACAAGCTTGATCTGAGGACGTATAGCAGCTCCAGGAGAGTTCCAGGGGCGCATTCAAGCTCTGGGCTGTGCTCACGATCTCGGCTTTGCTGAGATGCAAAACGGGGGTGCGAATCTGCAACCGGGCTTTCACCGTCCCCAGCTCAATCACCTTTTCATAAGCGTCAAAAAAGATCTCTCTGCAATCAGGATAGCCGCTGGAATCTTCCTCGACAGCCCCGATATAGATGGCGCTGGCTCCGATTGCTTCAGCCCAGGCTGTGGCCGCAGAAAGCATGGTGGCGTTTCGAAATGGCACATAGCTATTGGGGATGCCGCCTTCATCTGCCTTGATCTCCATCGAGGGATCCGTCAAAGCCGAGGCTCCGATCTCTGCCAGCCAGTGATAATCCACCACTTTGGCCTCACGGGCATGGTAATGCCGGGCAATCCCGTGAAATGACTGCAGCTCGCGAGCTTCAGTGCGCTGACCATACGAGAAATGCAAAAAGTAAAGCTCATCACATTCCCGGGAAGCGATAGCTGCCGTGACCAGAGAGTCCATCCCTCCACTGACTAAGATGATAGCACGTGTCATAGTATTTCCATATCGATATTTTCAGTCAATCCTGGTTCAGACTGCTTTTGTGTCAAGCATAAAGCGCTTTGTTCTTGACGAAAGAGGCTAACCCAAAGATTTTGTCTCAAATAGAACTAAATCCAGAGGTAAATAATGAAATATGATGTGATCATAATCGGTGCGGGTCCTGCAGGCCTCAGCGCTGCCATTTATAGCGCTCGCGGTGGCCTGAAAACCGCAATCTTTGAAAAAGCCATAGTCGGTGGGCAGATCAATGTCACCGACGAGGTCGAAAACTATCCCGGTTTTGAAGAACCCATTTCCGGATTTGAACTCACCGCGAAGATGCGGGCTCAGGCCGAACGTTTTGGCACAGACTTTTTTGATGAAGAGATCTCTGCCCTGGGTCTGGAAGGACTCTGCAAGGTGGTCGAGACAGGCTCCGGCAAACACCGCGCCAGAAGCGTGATCATCTGCACCGGTGCCCACCCCAGGTTGCTCAATGTCCCCGGAGAAGAGCGCCTCACCGGACGCGGCGTATCATATTGCGCCACATGTGACGGTGCGCTCTATCGTGAAAAGGTGGTGGCCGTAGTCGGTGGCGGGGACAGCGCCATTGAGGAAGCGTTATTCCTCACTCGTTTTGCCAAAAAGGTGATCGTGATTCACCGCCGCGATGAGCTCAGAGCCCAAAAGATCATTCAAGAGCGTGCTTTCAAAAACCCCAAAATAGAGTTCATCTGGGATACCGTGGTACAGGAATTTCATGGTGAGACCCGCATTGAAAAGCTGGGACTGGTGAATCGTAAGACCAAAGAAGTCAGCATGCTGCCGATAGACGGAGCCTTCGTTTATGTGGGGATATTGCCAAATAACGAGCTTTTGGAATCCCGCATTGAGCTGGATAGTGCCGGCTTTGTGTTCACCGATACCCACATGCAGACAAATGTCCCGGGCATCTATGCCGCGGGTGATATCCGCCATACGGTGCTGCGGCAGGTGGTGACAGCCGCATCTGATGGAGCGATCGCAGCATGGAGTGCCGAAAAGTGGATCATCGAAAATTACGACGCCCTCGAGGTGGAAAGTGCCAAGTAGCAAGGAAATCCGTAGTCAATTCATCGAGTTTTTCAAAGAGCGTGGACACGACTTTGTGCACTCATCACCTGTGGTCCCTGCCGATGATCCGACTCTGCTCTTTGCCAATGCCGGCATGAACCAGTTTAAGAACATCTTTTTGGGCAAAAAAAAGCCCGACCAGGCTCGCGCTGTGAATTCTCAAAAATGCATCCGCGCCGGCGGTAAACATAATGACCTGGAAGAAGTGGGCAAAGACGGCTATCACCACACCTTCTTTGAGATGCTGGGAAATTGGAGTTTTGGTGACTATTACAAAAAGGAAGCCATTTTGTGGGCTTGGGAATTGCTCACGGGGATCTGGAAACTGGATAAATCCCTGCTCTATGCCACCGTCCACGATAGTGATGAAGAAGCCCGCAAGATCTGGCTGGAAGTCACCGATATCGATCCTGGGCACATTTCTTACCACGATGATAAAGACAATTTTTGGGAAATGGGTGATACCGGTCCCTGCGGCCCCTGCTCCGAGATCCACATCGACCGCGGGATTCAGCATTGCAATAAGCAGGGCGTGAAAGATCATGTCTGCGATGTGAATGGCGATTGCGACCGCTATATTGAGCTGTGGAACCTGGTATTTATCCAGTACAACCGCGAGCAGGATCGTTCCCTGACCCCGCTGAAAAACCGTTATGTGGATACCGGTGCCGGTCTGGAGCGTATCGCTCAGGTCTTGCAGGATAAAGAGACAAATTATGAAACCGATCTTTTCATGCCGATCATTGAGCGCATAGCCAGGCTTTCCAGACAGCCATACAAGGCGGGTGAGGGCATCAGCCACCGCGTGATTGCGGATCACATCCGCTGCCTTTGCTTTGCCCTTGCCGATGGTGGATTTCCCTCCAATGAAGGCCGGGGATACGTGTTGCGCCGCATTTTGCGCAGAGCTGCCCGGCATGGCCGCATTCTGGGCTTTGCCGAGCCCTTCCTCTTCAATTTGGTGGATACGGTCGTGGAGATTATGGGGCATCACTTTTCTGAGCTTCAGGGCAAGGAATCCTACATCAAGATGGTGATCAAAGCAGAAGAAGAGCGCTTTAATAAGACACTGGATACAGGACTGCAAAAGTTTGACGAGATCTGTCAGCGTTTGGATGGCAGCCAGATAGATGGCAAAGACGCCTTTATGCTTTATGACACATACGGTTTTCCGCCGGACCTCACCATGATGCTGGCCGCAGAAAAGGGCTTGTCGATTGATCACGCGGGCTTTGAAAAAGAGATGGAAGCCCAGCGCCAAAGAGCGCGCAAGGCTTCAAAGTTTGGAGCCGGGATCAGAGATGAGGATTGGATCGAATTAAACCCACCGCAAGCTACAGTATTTACCGGTTATGACAAACACAAAGATCAGGCTCAGATCCAGCGTTACAGCATCAATGATGAGCAGGTGCTGGCCCTGCAGCTTTCCCAAACCCCCTTCTATGCCGAAAGTGGCGGACAGGTGGCAGATACGGGCCGGATCTACAATGATGAATTTGAGATATCAATTTACGATGTGAAGAATATCGATGATGCTATCATCCACTATGGCAGCCTCAAAAGCGGAGCCATATCCGCAAAGCCGGTGTTCGCCGAAGTCAATCTTGACCGCAGGGGGGATATCGCCCGCAACCATACGGCTACCCACATCCTGCACAAAGCATTACGATCTGTCTTGGGAGATCACGTACAGCAAAAAGGCTCACTGGTTCATCCCGATTACCTGCGCTTTGATTTCACCCATTTTCAAGCGGTGAGCCCAGAGCAGCGTAAGGCGGTGGAAGATCTGGTAAATCAGGCCATCAGAGACAATATGAGGGTCCAGACCGAGATTCTGAGTATCGAAGAAGCCAAAGCAAGCGGAGCCACCGCCCTCTTTGGGGAGAAATACTCAGATGAAGTCCGCGTGATTTCTATCGACGATTTTTCCAGGGAGTTATGCGGTGGAACCCACGCCTCAGCCACCGGCGACCTGGGTCTCTTCAAGATTATCTCCGAAGGCTCGACTGCTGCCGGCATCCGCCGCATCGAGGCCCTTACCGGCACCGCTGCGCTGGACTATATCTCCTCTCTGGAGCAAAGCCTGGCCAGGCTGACGGATCTGCTTTCCTGCCCGCAAAACATGCTGGAGCAAAAGCTGGAAAGCCAGAAGCAGCACATCTCTGAGCTGGAAAAGCAAATCAAAGACCTGCAGGCCCAAAGCAGCCTCGCAATGATAGATGAGATGCTCTCTGGCGCAGTTGAATATCAGGATTTCAAGCTCATCATTCAGGAGCTTCCTGAGGGAAGCGACCTCAAGGCATTCTCGGATAAACTGAGAGAAAAGCTAGAGTCTGAGATAGCCGTAATACTTTGTAATAAGGGTGATAAGCTCTCTATACTTGTA
This sequence comes from uncultured Candidatus Cloacimonadota bacterium, assembly GCA_964637055.1. Classification (GTDB taxonomy): domain Bacteria; phylum Cloacimonadota; class Cloacimonadia; order Cloacimonadales; family Cloacimonadaceae; genus UBA5456. The sequence continues at coordinate 164 of CAZWUD010000032.1, read as the reverse complement.
GTGATAGGCCAGGAACTCTTGCCTAAATACCATGCCGGCAAGATGGTATCAGCCATTGCGGCAGAACTTGGAGGCAGAGGCGGAGGTCGTCCTGATAGCGCCATGGCAGGATGCAAAAAGCCTGAAGATCTCAGCCAGTTTATTGCCCGGATACCCCAGATTAT
>CAZWUD010000031.1:0-10105 GCA_964637055.1 uncultured Candidatus Cloacimonadota bacterium | reverse complement strand
CATCAATCACAAGATATCTGGAGGCGTGTTTTTTGGCAATAAATAAAAACTGCTCCCGGACTTTGGCGTGAAAGCTGAGATCTTCTTGTTCCAAACGGTCAAGCTGACGATCCGTGATGCGCTTCATCCCCTCCTCCACCGGAAGATCCAGCAGCACAGTGAGATCCGGGATAGTATTGAAGGTGGCAAAAGCGGTGATGCGGTCTATGATCTCATAGTCCAGTTCGCGGGCTGCGCCCTGATAGGCATAGCTGCTGTCATAATAACGATCTGAGATCACCACCTTGCCGGCCTTGAGAGCAGGCAGGATGAGCTCGCCCGTGTGCTGAGCCCGGGATGCGCAGTAAAGCAGGAGCTCAGTCTCGGGCAACATCTCGGCACAGGCTGGGTCAAGCAGGATCTTGCGGATGGCCTCGGCAATGGGCGTGCCGCCAGGTTCGCGGGTGGTGAGATGCTCTATTTTATGCCGGGTCAGGTAGTCAACCAGCAGTTTGACCTGGGTGCTTTTCCCGCTGCCTTCGATGCCTTCCAATGTGATAAATTTGCCTCGCATATCAGCTCCTTAGATGATGGTGTCGTGTATAAAATGCAGGTCGTCGCGTTGGGGATTGTCGATCAGGAAGTGCGCTCCGCGGCTTTCCTTGCGGGACAGGGCACTGCGGATCACGGCGATGGCGATCACGGCCATGTTTCTGGTCTCCACTACTTCACGGCGGACTGCATTGTGTTGATAAAAGTTATTGATCTCGTTATAGATATTTTCCATCCGCGACAGGGCGTATTTGAGCAAGCGCCTGGAGCGACGAATGCCCACATAGCCTTGCATGATGGTGCCCATGATCTCGCGATTGTGACTGATCACCACCCATTCGTTCTCGTTAAAGTCATCCATCAAACGCCACTGGGGGATCTTGGGGAAATCGACCTTTTCCCGGATGCTGGAGTGATTGGCCGCATTATAGGCCACCACCAGCGCTTCCAAAAGGGAGTTTGAGGCCAGACGGTTGGCGCCGTGCAGACCGGTGCAGGCTACTTCCCCGGCGGCGTAGAGATTGCGGATGTCGGTGAGGCCGTCGATTGTGGAAATGACACCGCCGCAGAAATAGTGAGCTGCCGGGGCCACGGGAATGGGTTCCCGGGTGAAATCTATGCCCCGCCCACGCAGGCGGCTGTCGATATAGGGGAAATGCTTGAGGAGTGTATCTGTCGGAATACCGGTGGCATCCAGCCAGCAATACTTTTCGCCCCGACGCTTGAGCTCGCTGTCAATGGCGCGGGAAACCACGTCACGCGGGGCAAGATTGCCCATTGGATGGTAGCTTTCCATGAAACTGCTACCATCAGTCAGCCTTAAAATAGCGCCTTCGCCACGCACCGCTTCTGAGATCAGGAAGCTATCCCCCTCTGGACTATAAAAAGCGGTGGGATGAAACTGGACAAATTCCATATTGGCCAATCTGCCGCCGGCCAGTCTCGCCATGGCCATTCCGTCTCCGGTGGCCACAGCGGGGTTTGTATTGTGACTATAGATCTGAGCAGCGCCGCCGGTGGCCAGCATTGTCTTGTGGGATTTGAAGATATCCACCTTGTGCAAATTGGCATCCAAGACATATGCGCCCCAGCATGAGATGCCGGGGATAAAGCCCTCGTCATTGGTCACGTGATGCTGGGTGATGAGGTCGATGGCAATCCGGTTTTCAAAGATATCAATGGCGGGATTCTCCTGGCAGCGCTTTATCAGGGCTTCCATGATTTGATGACCTGTGCTATCTGCCGCATAGGCCACGCGGCGATGAGTGTGTCCGCCTTCCAGGGTGAGTGAGAGATTTTCCAGTCTGCGGTCATAGCTGTCGTCGCGGCGCGTAAAGTCTGTGCCCAGATCGATCAGGTATTGGATCAATTGGGGTCCTTGCTCGATGATCTGGCTGATCACCTGCTTTTTGCCCAATTCGGCTCCGGCTCTGAAGGTGTCGTGAATATGCTCGGCAAAAGAGTCCGTTTCGTCCAGGACGGCAGCAATTCCCCCCTGAGCGTAGTCTGTATTGCAGTCATTCAGGTCACTTTTGGTGATCACTGCCACCTTGCCGTGCTGAGCAACCTGCAGGGCAAAGATCAGTCCGGCAATGCCGCTTCCTAATACCAGGTAATCATATTCGTATGTCATGCATCATTCCTCGACCGGGCTTGTCTGCACCAGTCCCATCACGATGGCATCCTCATCGGGATCGCTGTAATAGCTCTTGCGGATGCCCATCACAGAAAAGCCTAACTTCTTGTATAGCCCGATGGCGGCTTGATTGGACTCTCTCACATCCAGATAAAAGAGGGAACAGCCCCGATCACGCAGGGCTTTCATGCTTTGCCGGAGCAGATATTCACCATGACCCTGGCGCTGCAGTCCAGGCTCGATGGCAAAGTTCAGGATCACAGCCTCTTCCAGTACCACATGGTAGATAATGTAGCCAGAGAGTTTGCCATCCACTTCCAGCAGCAAAATATATTGGGACTTCAGATCCTCAAAAGCCTGACTGGGCCAGGGATGAGCGAAAGCCCGGTTTTCGATCTCGATCACCAGGCTCAAATCACTGTCACTTAGCTCACGCACAAAGCGTTTCATCTCATCACATCTTTTCCGGAGCAGAGATTCCCATCAGTTCAAATACGATCGCCAATACGGTCTTTGCACTATCCAAAAGCATGAGTCTGGCATGCGAAAGTTCTTTACTCTTTGGATTCACTATCTTAAAGGCGGCGTAATATTTATGGATCATGGCCGCAAGTTCTTCAATGTATGTAGTCAGGCGGTGCGGCTCTCTATGAATAGCGATCAAGGTCAAAAGCTCAGGCAGATCAGATAGCTTTTGGATGATGGCCAGTTCCGGTGCTTTATTCAGCTTGCCCAGCAGCTCTTTTTTGAAGTTCTTGGGCCAGAGCTTATCTTTCCTGGCTTTTTTGATGATGCTGCAGATTCTGGCATGAGCATATTGGCAATAGTAAACAGGATTCTCATTGTTCTGCTTCATAGCCAGTTCGAGATCAAAATTCAGATGTGCGCTGGCCTTTCTGGCGATGAAGAAATAGCGGGCGGCGTCCCTGCCCACTTCATCGATGAGGTCGTCCATACTGACTATCTTGCCGGCACGCTTGCTCATTTTGACCCGCTCACCGCTCTCAAAGAGGTTGACTTGCTGCAGGAAGATGATCTCAAGCATATTGTCATCATAGCCCAGAGCTTTGAAGGCAGCTTTGATGCGCGGCACATAGCCGTGATGATCCGGACCAAAGATATCGATCAGGGTCGTAAAACCACGTTGAATCTTGGTGAGGTGATAGGCTAGATCCGGCACAAAGTAGGTGATGGATCCGTCGGATTTCATCAGCACCCGGTCTTTGTCGTCACCATATTTGGTGGAGGCAAACCAGATGGCATCATCCTTTTCAAAGGTACAGTCCGCTTCGGTGAGATATGACAGCACTTCTTCCACCACGCCCTCGGCGCGCAGGGTTTTTTCCGAGACCCATCCGTCAAAGATCACGTCAAAGCGCTCCAGAGAGGCACGCTGCATCTCCAAAATCTCGGTGAGGGCATATTCCTTGAGGTGCTCCATGCGGTCCTTTTCGGTCATCATAAAGACCCTTACGCCTTCATTGGCATTGAGCCTCTGGGCCAGATGCCGCACATATTCCCCATGATAGGCCTCATAAGGGAATTCACCGATATTGTCACCGTGAATCTCGCGCAAGCGCAATTCCACAGATTCCGCCAGGATATCCACCTGATTGCCGGCGTCATTGATATAAAACTCCCGAGCGGGCTCAAAGCCTACCCTCTTCATGACCCGATACAAGCTGTCCCCAAAGGCCGCAGCACGTGCATTTACGATATTCAGCGGACCAGTGGGATTGGCCGAGATAAATTCCAGAAGAATCTTCTCGCTCTGCCCAAAATCTGAGCAGCCAAAATCACCGCCAGCCTTGCGGATATCCCAAAATATCCTCTGGAAAAAAGCGGGGGATAGCTTGAAATTGATGAAGCCGGGACCGGCAATCTCGACCTTTTTGTATTCTTTATTCTTCTTGAGCAGTTTGACCAGCTCCTCGGCCAGGGCTTTGGGCGCTTTTTTATTTTCTTTGGCCAGGATCATGGCGCAATTTGAGGAGTAATCTCCATGCTCGGTATTATTTGGGATCTCTACCGTAAAGTCCTTTTCACGGGAGAGGCCGAGCTTGTCCAGGCTCTCAATCAGATTGGCATGAATAATCTCTTTGATCATTGGAGTTCCTCTTGCGGATCGCGGTTTTTCACCTTTTCAAAAAGTTCATCTATCTTGAAGTGATCCCGGGTCTGGGGCAAAAAGATATGCACGATGATGTCTCCGATATCGATTAGCACCCATTGAGCGGCGTCCAGGCCTTCTTTGCTCAGGAGACGGTAGTTTGCGGCTTTGGCGTTATCGATGACATGGTTGGCAATGGCCTTGTTGTGCTGATCCGCACTGCCTTCACAGACGACGATCACGTCCGTATAATCAGTCTTACCTTCGACCTCATAAACTCGTATGTCTTCGGCATTCTTGTCGGTGAGCCATTCCAGAATGGCCTTAAGCTTGATATTGTCCTGCAATATCTCCTCCACTTTTTAGTTCATAAACTGTTCAAAATCACGCCCGACGATAATGTCAAACTGCGCGCTGTGATACTCATTCAGCGCACTCGTCCAGCGTTTGATGCCCGTCATCTTTTGCAAACGGGCCAGATCCTGCTTATCTTCTTTTCGCATCACGATGATGGACTTGTCATAGACCGGGCGGGGAGTATTCCCCACACTGAGCACGTCGATATTTTTTTTGGATAGCATGGTGGCAAATTCCGATGCCAATTGATCAAAGCCACAGCCGTTTAATACCGTCACTTTGATGGCTGGCAATTGGTCTTCGCCATATGCATATCCATCGTCTTTAGCAGAACATCCCCTGCTGAGCAGCACCCAAAGGATCACCCCGAGGGCTATCGCTGCCAAAATGTAAAGTAGCACAGGTTTCTGGTACCACTTTTTTACAGGGGGCTTCTTTGTCAAATCCAACTGTTCATTCCTGTGGACTTAGCTGACTTAAAATCTCAGTTTTCAGCTTCTTGTAGCTGATCTCAAATGCTTCCGGGATCACTCTCTCTCCGGAAACCACACTCATAAAATTACTGTCGCCCAACCAGCGTGGGACCATGTGGATATGCAGATGCTCGGCGATGCCGGCACCGGCTGCAGAGCCCAGATTGATGCCCACATTGATGCCTTCGCAGTGGTATATCTGGCAAAACACCGCTTCGCAGAGGCGGATGAGCTCGCAGGCTTCCTGCCAGGTCTGCGGATCCAGATCCCCGATCCGGCTTTTGTGCTCAAAGGGGACTATCATCAGATGGCCGTTGTTATAGGGGTACCTATTCAGCATGATATAGCAATACTTTGCTCGATGCAGGATGAGATTATCCTCGTCATGATCATGATCCCGGGCGCGGCACATCACGCAGTCATCCGGTTTTTCGCCCATGATATAATCCATCCGCCAGGGCGAATAAAGATAACGTTTGCTATTCATAATCTTCTTCTTCCAATACTCTGGAGCCATATTCCAGGGTCTCTTGTTCTTTGATAAAGCTGTCGATCACGATATTGTGGCCAAAGAGGATAGAGTCGTTTGAGATCACAGAGTTTTGGATCAAGCAATTGGGCCCCATCACCACTCCACTGTCGATAGTCGTCTGTCCCCTGAGGACGCAACCCTGACCGATCTCTGCATCAGGCGCGATCGTCACATCGTCGCCGATGTGAATGCTGGCGGGATTGTGCATCATCACACCGCTATTCATCCATTTGCGGCGGACTTTATCCAGGTAGATTTGCTCCAGCTCAGCCAGTTGCTCCTGGGAATTCACTCCGGAGACTTCCATGAGGTCTTCCAGGATCACGCTTTCCACGCTCTGCCCGGCTTCATACAGGATGCTGAGGGTGTCCGTGAGGTAATATTCGTTTTGTTGATTACTATTTTTGATCTTGCTTAGGGCCGAAAAGAGAGCCGAGGCACGGAAACAATAGATTCCGGTATTAAATTCCTGGACCTTACGCTGCTCTTCCGAGGCGTCTTTATATTCAATGATGCCCGAGATCTTGCCCCTGGAATCACGCAGCATCCGGCCGTATTTGCCGGCGTCTTCCAGGACCGCGGTGAGCACTGTGGCCGCAGCATCGGCCTTGATGTGATGTTGATACAGCTTTTGCACGGTCTGTGTGGAAAGTAGCGGCACATCTCCGCAGAGGATCAATACATCCCCATCAAAGTCAGTGTAGCCGGGGGCTGCCACCTGCACGGCATGCCCGGTGCCAAGCTGTTCTGCTTGCTCCACAAATTCCAATCTGTCATCATCTTCCAGAGCCGCGATCACAGATTCCTTTTTCCAGCCGACTATGACAGAGATTCGGCTGCAATTGCTATTCAGAGCGGTGTCTACTACTCGCTGAATCATAGGTTTATCCGCAAGTGGGAAAGTAACTTTGGCACGCTCGGATTTCATCCGGGTGCCTTTACCGGCAGCAAGGATTATCGCTGCAAGTGGCTTCATAGGTTTCCTCCGTTATTCTCAAGTTCGTGTAATAAATCACGCATAGATTTTTTTAATAAAGGATGCACTGCATCAGGTGAGATTTCACAAATCAATTTCAGGGCAAAAGCCCTGTTGTGCAGATCATAATGCGGCACCTTCAAAAGCTCTGTGTCTATAATCAGATCTCCAATCAAAAGGATGTCAATATCGATGATGCGGGGGCCCCATTTTTCCCGACGGACTCGTCCCATCCGGGATTCGATATTCAAAAAGGCCTGCATCAGCTCCTCGGGCTCTCGGGCAGATGAGATCTCCAGCACCTGGTTGTAAAAGTCATCCTGAAGAGTCTTCCCGTAGGCTTTGCTGCGCTGAATCGAAGATCTCCGGGTGATCTCGACTTCTGGCAAGTCCTCGATCAGTGCTCCTGCCACAGCTATTTGCCGGGGTGGATCCTGTAGATTTGAGCCTAAAAGCAGAAGGTAGCTCAATTGCGTTTGCGGCATAGCTCCACTTCCACATTTTTCAGGCTGCCGGGGATCGGGACAGAAGGTTTTTGGATGCAGATCTTGATCTTCTTGATCAGGGGGAAATCCCGCAAAAGATCGTCTGCGATGGTATTTGCACAGCTTTCAAGCAGTTGAAATTGCTGGCTTTCCATGATGTTACGGATTTTGCTGTAAACCTTGGTGTAATCCACTGTGTCTTCCAGATGGCGGACACCGGCATCCAAACTGACGTCTGTATATAAGGTGGTTGATACCACAAATCTTTGCCCCAAACGGCGTTCCTCATCGTGAACACCGTGGAAGCCATAAAAAATCATTTCATTTAAGCGAATCTTCACAATTTCCTCACGATCTCTACCTTGAATTTATGTCCCAGCTTTCTGTCACAATAGCGGACTACTAAAAAGCTAAGCGCCATTGCCCCAAAAGCAAAGATAATGCTGACAAGTTCGGTAAAATACAGATTGGCGATCAAAAAGCCAATGATCAAAAACAAAATCGGCAGCACAAAGATCAGGAAACTGGCCAGAATCTTGCCTTCAGCTGAAATCGCCAGCTCCACCTCATCGCCGGGCTCTAGATTCAGGTCTGTGGCCAGATGAAAAACAGCCGGTGAGCTTTTGCTGAAACAGAATCCGCGCATGGCGCATCCACTGCATCCACCGCCTCTTTCCAGCTCGACTGTGGCAATGCCGTTTTGAAATGTTCTGACGATACCTTTGTCCTGGATTTCTTCACTTGTCATCTATGTCTCGCATCTTTTGGATGGTATTTGTAGTAGAAAGCCCCGGGATAAAATCCAGGGATCTGACCTGACCGCCTCGCGCCAGGACTATATCCGAACCGACAATCTGGGAAGGCTGCCAATCCCCGCCTTTGACGAGGATATCCGGCTCTAGGGCTTTGATCAGATAGTATGGAGTATCTTCTTCAAAGATACAGATGTAATCCACCGCGCTTAAGCCGGCCAGCACCAGAGCCCGGTCTTCTTCAGAATTGATGGGACGTCCTGCACCTTTGAGACGCTTGACGGACTCATCACTATTGAGTCCCAAAATCAGGACATCGCCCAAAGCTCTGGCTTGATCCAGATAGCGCACATGCCCGGCGTGCAAGATGTCAAAACAACCATTTGTAAAGACTATCTGCCTGCCCTGCTCGCGGAGATTCCTCCCAAGTTCATCCAGGGATGCAGGCACGATGATCTTATCTGTGAGCATGATAGTATCTCAATATCTCGTCAGGACTGGCTGAAGCCGTTCCGAGCTTACCGCAGACGACGGCAGCAGCGTAATTTGCAAAAGAAGCTGCGGCTTGGATCTCTGCACCGCTGCTGTAGGCCAGCCCCAGGGCACTGATCACGGTATCGCCCGCTCCTGAGACATCATAGACTTCACGGGCAAAGCTGGGTAGATGCCGGGTATCCGCATCCTCTGAAAAGATAAACATGCCCTTGGCACCGCGGGTCACCACCAGATATTTGCAGCGGATCCGATCCAGAAGCCCTTGGGCTGCTGCAAAAAAGTCCTCGTCATTTTCAAAGCTGACACCCAGGTTAGTCTGCAGTTCCAAATAGTTAGGCTTAAAGATATCCACATCCAGATACTGGAAAAAGTTCTTCTGCTTGGGATCAACCGCCACCGGCACGGAGTGTTTACGGCACAAAGCCAGAGTCTCACTGATCAGCCGCTCGCTGAGGAGACCTTTGTTGTAGTCTTCAATGATCAGCAGATCCGCAATCTTGAGGCGGGGAGCCAGTCTTTGCAGGATTTCATCCTCGGCTTCGCGCGGGATCCAGCCGGTATCCTCAATATCGATGCGCACTATCTGTTGATTGGCGGCGCCGATACGGGTCTTGATGGTGGTCTTGCGCTCACTGAGGGAGACCAGTCCCTCGGTGTCCAGTCCGTTATCCTTCATTAGCTTGCGCATGATCTGGGCATTGGGGCCGGCGCCGATGATGCCGATGGGGTAAACCACCGCACCCAAAGCGGAGAGATTCAGAGCCACATTGGCTGCTCCGCCCAAACGGTATTCTTCTCTATCAATCTCAATGACCGGAACCGGTGCTTCCGGGGAAATGCGTTGCACTTTGCCCCATTGATAGCTGTCCAGCATCATGTCGCCCAAAACGATGGCTTTTTTTGACGATATTCCAGTAATTAAATCTTGCATCTTATTCTCCCGGTACTCCCAATGGATATTCTCCATTGAAGCATGCATAACAATATCCCTCCGGACGGTCAACACATTTTCTGAGATCGGAAATATCAAGAAAGCTGAGGCTGTCCACTTTGGTCCGCTCGCGGATTTCTTCCAGAGAGTGGCGATTGGCCACCAGCTCATCCCGGGAGGGGGTGTCAATGCCGTAAAAACAGCTATACTTCACCTGGGGGCTGCCGATGCGCAGATGCACTTGATTGACTCCGGCTTTTTTGATCAGGTCTACGATCTTGCGGATGGTGGTTCCGCGCACTATGCTGTCGTCGATCAAGACTACGTTTTTGCCCTTAAAGAAATTGGGCAACAGATTAAACTTTTGGCGCACGCTTTCATCCCGGATGGTCTGTTCCGGCTTGATGAAGGTCCTGCCGATGTAGTGATTGCGGATCAGTCCCAAAGATAGCGGCACACCGGACTCATTGCTATAGCCCAGGCCGATGAAATTTGAAGAGTCCGGCACCGGCACCACATAGTCCACTCTCAGATCTTTATCTCTTTTGGCAAGAGCGGCGCCCAGCTTTTCCCGCACTCTAAAGACGTCTTCACCAAAGTGATGGCTGTCCGGACGGGAAAAATAGATGTGTTCAAAGATGCAATGTCTGGTATTTGGCACGCTGCGATAGAGCTCGGGATCGTTTTCGATCACACGCAGTCCCTCATCGCTTATTTTCACGATACCGGCAGAGGGAATTTCCTGCCGATCAATGACGCCCAGGGTGTCCAGAGCACAGCTTTCGGAGGCCACCACCACGGTGCCGTCCGGCATCTTTCCCCAGACC
>CAZWUD010000030.1:0-10187 GCA_964637055.1 uncultured Candidatus Cloacimonadota bacterium | reverse complement strand
CTGAGCCAGACCGATTCGATGCTGCCGGTGAGCTCTATGCTATTTCCGGAAGGGGTCAGGACAGTGGTATTTTCCTCGGGGTTGTAGATCACAAAATCCGCATCACAACCGGAATCGATGCGCCCTTTGTCAGGATAGATGCCCAGCCTCTTGGCCGGATTTTCGCTGGTCATCTTCAGGCAAGTGGCCAGCGGAATTTTGCGCTTTTTCCACAGCTCGGAAAGCACCCATAGATAGCTGTATTCCATCAGATTATAGGGATTGCCGGCAAAGAGTTCAGATTCCGCCTGGACTTCGCAGCAGCTATTGGAGAGCAGGTAGAGCTTATTTGTCTTCAAAAGCTCGTAGAGAGGCTCATAAAAGTCTCTGAAATCAATCGCCCAGGGTGCAGGGAAATTCGCCGCATCCAAAAAGTGCATCATGTCGCTCATATTGATGGCAAATGAGATGTCACTGCGTTTGGAGATGCTGTTTACAAATTCAATCGTCTCATACGAGGAAAGCCTGGGTATATGGATGGGGTTTTCCTGCATGCGCCTGAGGATCTTCTTGATGCCTTCCATCTGGGATTCAAATGTGTAAGCCTTGAAAGCATCCACATCAAAACCCTGAAAGGCAAATTCCGTGTCGCTCTCATAGATATCCATAAAGAGATCCATGATTTCGGTGAAACTCATGTCCTCAATCGCGTCATTTGGCGAAGGAAGCATGACCGCGATGCCGGAGGCTCCGGCAGCCCATAGTTCCTGAGCGCTCTCGGCGTAGTAGGGATAGTCCGTGACATCCACATGCACCCACATGGGCATATCACAAAAGATATTGTCCGCAAGCTGAGCGATCCTCTTTTTGAAGTCAATCCTGTCAAAGATGGGGGACTCCGTGTGAAAGCTGAGCTCGGCCACAGTGGTCCATCCCCCTTTGAGGGCGGAGCGAGTGGCTTTTTGCAGATCGGCTGCGATTGTGGAGTCCTTGGACAAAATATGACTGTGAATATCAATGGCCCCGGGAAGCAGGATGCGGCCTTTCAGATCAATGATCTCTGGCTCTTCTTCGGTGATGATCTCATCAGGAGAGATCTTGATGATCTGTTCATCAAAAAGGATATTCACCCGCTTCAAAGCGGATGAACTGGTGGGGAGGGAGGCGTTCGTAAATAGTTTCATATCTTTAGTAGGCCACTTGCAAACAACCTTCATTAGTATTCAAGAGATCTCCGGTGACTGCCGAAGCGAGATCTGAGAGCAGGTAAATTGCGAATTTGGCTACATCCTCCTTTTCAATATTCTGGGCAAGGGGGGCTGGCGTCTCGATGCGCCTTTGCATCTGGGAGCCTCCGCCGATGCCACAGGCGATGCTGTGCTTATTTGCGATGCCCATTGCAGGGGCTGTATTCGTGTTCAAATTCAAGGTTCTACTCCTTCCAAACGGATCAGGGATTCGTTTGTTTTGCGGATCATTTCTGGATTCTGATACTGAGTGAAGATATTCTGGGCTCGAATATAATCCATGATGGCTTGACGACGGTCTTTATTGGCTTCGTGGATCGTCCCTCTCAGCCAATGAGCATAGCCCAGCCCGGAAAAGTTCTCATAAAAGGTATCCAGCTCCACCACCTCGTCAATGTGTTGAATGGCGGTGCTGTAGTCTTTTTGCAGATATTTGTGGTATGCCAGAGCGTAAAGCGCTGCGGAGAGAACTGTAGGATCCGCAGTAAATTGCTTTTTCAGGCTGCGGCGATAGCGGGTCGCCAGGCGCAACAGGTCGTCATAACTGCTGCTTCCTCGCTCCGGCTGCAGATAGGACTCCGCCTGAAGTCGATAGGTCAGAATCTGGATTCTGCTGCTGATAGAGTGGTCATAGCTATCCTGCGCCATAGCCAGGATCCGGGCATAATCCCGATCCTGTTGATAGCGATAGAGATCCAAAAGCAGCAAGATATGCTCATTGCCACCTCCGGCGTATTCTGCCAAATAGACCATGCGCTGGTGGTGGGCATTATATCCTTCCAGATCACCCTTTTGACGGGCCAATCTCGCCAGCCCTGCCAAAGCGTACATCTCTCCGGTGACATCTCCAAAGGAGCGATATTGCGCCAGGGCGGATTCATAGCTTTGTTTGCTATCCAAAATGCGCTGCTTTTTTTCCAGACTGTTGGCCAATCTTAAGGTGACATCCGCTGCGCTCTTGGCCGGAGATTGAGTCACCTTTGGCGGTCTGGAGCAGGCTCCCGTCCAAAACAGAAAAAACAGTGCCAATACGGCAATCGGAAGTCTAATTCTCACCGGGAACCTCTTGGATCCTACCCTCCGGGGAGTAAGCCCGGATGCGGGAGGGCGTGATGCCTTTGCGCAGAATGGGGTTGTTATTGAGCGCTTCCAAAGTCTTGCTTGCATGATTTAAGGTCTCGTTGAGATTCTCGATGATGAGTAGCATCTCAGGATTTGACCGCGCCAGACTGCCCAGGATCTTCTCGGTCTCCTGCAATGTGCCGCTGAGAGCATAGAGAGACTCGCTGAGGGGGCCAATCAGGACATCGCCCTCAGGATCCAGCATCTTCATGATCAGGCTGTCCGGATCGGCATAGTTTGTTGCAGCGATATTGGCCGTCGCAATCAACTGTTGGATGTCATCCATCTGCCCGGCAATGCTCTGGCTGATATCGGCCAGGTTGTTGACCATGCGGATCACCACTCCGGCATCAGCATTGTTATCCTTATTCAGATTTGCGGTCAGGGTGCTCATGGCGGCCAGGTTTTCATTGAGCAGATCCAGAGTGATATCCGCCTTGTCAGAAAGGTCTGCAGCGGAGACCAGGATGCGGTTCAGGGCGCTTTTATCGGCGTTATCGTCTTTGTTCAGCTCGGTGGTAAGCGTCTCCAGATTTTGCACGATCGTACCGATAGGGTCACTGCTCTTGGAGGAATAAGACCTCAAGAGCCGGCGTCCCTTGGGGAAATCCGAGGAAATGATGTAGCTGCCTTCTTCCAGATCCCGGCCGGTTCCCTGAGGCCGCACATAATCCAAAGTCGTCTTGTTTGTGATCGGGATCGTGGTGCGATAGATCACGCTTTCTTCTACCATCAAGTGATCATAGCGATTCAGCACATAAAAATCCACATGGATAAAGCCATCCTCACCAAGCTCAAAATTCTTCACACGCCCAATCTCGAAACCTTTGTACAGGATAGGAGTTTGAGACGAGACCCCGATGGCGTTTTCCAGAGAGGTGTGATAGGTAAAGCGCTTTTCAAACATATTCTGCCGTATCGCGATAAACACGATAGTCAAAACCAGCACCACCACAGGGATGATGATAAAAGCGTAAACAATGCGTCGTGTGTAGTCAAGTTTATAATTCATATATCTTCCCAGACGAAATGAGTCTTTTACAGGCGCTCAATTTTGTCAAGAAAGAAACGCTATTGTTTGAAATTTTCCTGAACTCCGCTCAGATCTAGCTGATCTTGCGAGAATCCCGGGCCAAATTCATCGTCAATGCTGGCAATCAGCATCGGATGTGAAGACTTGAGCTGCAGCAAAGCGCGATAGAGGACTGCTCTCTCATTTTTATTGAGGAGGTAAAAGGGATTGTCGATCAGGAGTACTTTGGGATTGATCATGATGGTGCGCATAAAGCCCAGGAGCTTTAACTGACCGGGACGGTAGAAGACCGGACGCCGGCTGAGGTTCATATCAAGCTCGAGCCGATCCATCCACTCTGCGATCAGGGCATCATTCTTGACTTCGTCGAGTTTATAGCCCAGCCGCCTGAGAGGCAATAGCAGATTTTCCTTCAGGGACAGGTTTGACAGCATGACCCCTTCGTCAAATACATAGCCCAGCCTGCGGATCTGAGGGCCATCAGCCAGGAAGCTCTCCAGGGGCTGCTCTCCAAAATAGATTTCTCCGCTGTAGATCTCATCCAGTCCGGCCATTGCCGCCAGGATCACCCGGGATAGATCTCCGACCGGATCGTAAAGCTGTGTAATCCGATCCAGATTCAAGCTGAGGCTGAGATTCCAGAGGCCTTCCCGACTGTAAACGGAGTCAAATCTCACGATCATTTGAGCACCCAAAACAGCCAGGTGATCAGTATATCAATCAGGATCACGGCAAAGATTGAGACCACCACGGCCTTGATAGTCCTCTGCGGGACTTCGGTGCTGGCATGGCGCACACTCATACCGTGATATGTGGAGACCAAAGATATGATGACCCCAAAACAGATGGATTTGATCAATGCCATCAGCACATTCGAGATCTTTAACACGGACAGAAAACCATTCATGAAAGTGCGAAATTCCAATTGGTTAAACAGTCGGGAGAATAGCCAGCCACCCAAGACAGTCACCAGATTGAAATACAAAACCAGGATTACTACGGCCACGACCACCCCGATGATGCGGGATAGCACCAGATAACCGATGGGTGAAATGCCAAAGGATTCGATCAGGTCGATTTCCCGGCGTACCTTCATATTGCCCAGTTCCGTGGAAATAGCCGTGCCGCTGCGCGCCACCACCACCAGTGCCGTGAGAATCCCGGAAAGTTCGTTCACCACCACCGTCACCAGGATGATGTGCACCCAGATGCCCTGCCCAAAACCGGCAAGCAGATTTGTCCCCTGCAGGATGATGAGACCCCCGATGGCCAATGCCAGAAAACTGATCAGAGGCAAGGCTTCATATCCTGTAAAAAGGATCTGCCGCAAAACCACGATCGAGCTCACGTGGCGATTGGATTTTAAGTTAAACACCTCATGAAGGATCGCGGCCACGAACAAAAAAAAGCCCTTAGCGGACTTTTTTTCGCTTCGTTTGCTCATCTTGGTTATTGTCAAATTTGTTTACTTCAATATCAGGGTCTTCTTAGTGGATGTGTAGCGACTTTGGTAATTCACTACTACATAGTATGTTCCGGCTTCCACCCGTTTGCCGTATGCATCATCACGATACCATACGAACGATGTCGGTTTGAATACCGTTCCACTGTATAATGTGCGAATAACCCGGCCCCGAGAATCTTCGATAGTGAGCACAATGCCTGTCTCTTCAGCAAAAGACAGATCAATTGTACACTTTTCATACATAGGATTGGGGCTTACGTCAAAGGCCGACAGGTTCTCTTTGCTTTCGGCAACAAGACCGACAGCAAAAACCAGCAGGATGCCTACGAGTATAATAGATCTTTTTTTCATGATATCCTCACATGCTTAATGTTATGTATCTTAGAACTTGCAATATCCGTTCCTATAACTCATTTCTTTCACAAAGGATTATCGCACCCATCACTCCGGCGCGGTTGCCAAATCCCGCTAAATGGCATTTTAGCCCGGTTCTGTGGGCAGCCGGGATCAGCTTGGGCAGATCACGGGCAATCCTCTCGATATTGTACAAAGCCAGATCCATCGCTCCACCTCCCAAGATCAGAGCTTCCGGATCCATGACCGTCGCCATATTCGCCATCGCGCGGATCAGCATATCTTCCCCTTCGCTGATGATGCGCGCCAGATCTCTGTCTTCTCTTTGATAATCAATGAGCTTGGGCAGGCTGAGATCCGCATAAAGCGAGTCCAGCGCAATCAAGCGCCGGCGGATTCCATCCACAGAACTGTAGGCTTCCAGACAGCCCCGTTGCCCACAAGTGCAGAGCGCTCCATCCTTGACCATGTTGCAGTGACCCAGTTCCGCGGCAAATCCGTGAGCCCCATGGTAGACCCTGCCGGCCTCCACGATCCCGCAGCCAATACCGCTGCCGACCGTGATCCCGATGCAGGAAGCATAGCCCTGAAAAGTCGATTCTGCCAAAGCCATCAGATTGGCGTCGTTATCCACACAGACAGGCAGATTCAGGGTCGGTGGCAGCAGATCTGCGGGCGACATATCCTTGAAAAAGGGCAGATTGGGATTGTTGCCGATAAGCCGTCCTTCGGGATAGCTGAGCGTGCCCGGACTGCCGATCCCGATCCCCGCCACCGCATATTCTGCAGTTTTGCCAAGGATGCCGGCCATGATCTCTTCAAAGGCAGCCCTGGACTTTTGGGTGATACGGACGCTGCTGAAGATCTGTAAGCCTTCTTTACTATTGCCCACTCCGTATTTGAAGCTCGAGGCTCCAATATCGATCCCAAGGTATTGCCGCATCTATCTCTCCTTATCCCTGACTTTTCTTCACCAAGTTTACACTATTACAGATATCTGTCAAGCAGAGACTTTGCCCACTATCAAAAGAGCCCCGCATTCCGGCGGGGCTCTATGTTTTTTGAAAGATCAGAATCTCACGCGATTCCTGCGCAATTTGTAAAGGGATTCCATAAAACCCTCAAAGGGTGCATCAGAGGCGCGCGTCTTGTCCGCCAGATCCCAGGACGAAAGCTGTGTGAAACCAGCCGGTTTTGACTGGCTCCAAAGCTCCAGCTTTTCGGTAGCGATCTGGTTCCAATACGGCATGTCTGCCGTGGCAGGGGAGATCCACTTCAGCATGTAAAACAGGCGCAAAAGCTCACATGTGATGCTGGACCTGGTGGGATTTGCAAAGCGCGAAATCTTGCCCCGATCGCCAAGCGCATGCCCCTCAATCTCCAGAAAATCCGTGCCCGGAAGGATCAGGTCTGCATCACAGCCATCTGGTTTGAAAGTGCTGATGGCCACCTTATATGCAGCCTGACTCACCGGCAATTTCCCAAAGCAGAGAGCAAGATCCACCGCCTCCGCACTCACTTTCGCAGGCGCCATCTGCAAAAATCCGGAATGGTTCATATAGTCACTGGTGCAAAGGACCTGTCCGCCCTTGCCCGCTTTTCCCCAAATGCCGGCTGCCAGCGTCTCTGAAATGCGGTTTTGATTGTAGATATAAAGCTGGCCTTTGTGATATGCCAGCTCACTCAGATCCTTATGGACTGCATCGCCAAATTTACTGAAGGGTGTACCCTGGGGATAAGATACCAGGGACAGCTTTTTACCCTTACGCTGTTCTAGCCGGATGAGGCTCAGTAGCGTGCGATTCAGCTCGCCCACCACCACCAGCTCTTCATAATCGGCCATCAGGCCAAAGGCATCTTCCCGCGGGCGCGGATCCAGATAGGCATCACTAAAGGCAAAATAGGCCGGGTCAGCCGAGAGCGGCGTGCCCAAAGTCTTTGCAATCCGCTTTGCGATCAGCATCTCTTCCAACGTGACATGTGGGGTGATCTCGATGGATACCTTATCGGTCGGTTTCAGCCTTGTCTGTAAAATCTGCAAAGCTTCTTTCCAGTCAATCTCGTCGTAAATCCCGTTCTTTCTGAGCAGGGGTTTTTGCAATTTATCATCCCGGCTTTGCCAGCCAAAGCGCCCCTTAAAGCAGAGATTTTGGCCGTTGAATCCGGGCTTGCCCACCGGAGTCGTGATTCTCGTCACTTCCCTGGCTTGAAGCTCTGTCTGGATCTCGCAAGCCACACCGCACAAACCGCAGTTTTGCAGCACCTTATCTTTATCACTGGGGTTCAATTTGTAGAGCAGATTGCGCTCCACCAAAGCTCCTGTGGGGCAGACATCAACGCACTTGCCACAGCACAGACAGTCTGTCTCGGTCAGGGATTCGCCAAATTCGGGACCCGTCACAGCGGCAAAGCCGCGATAGATGAAGCCCAGGACGTTGGCACCCTGGATCTCGGCACATGTCCTGAGACAGCGCCCGCAATTGATACATTTATTGGTATCACGCAGGATAAAGGGATGGTCATAGTCGATCGGGTGTTTAGAGATACTGCCCAAAAAGTGATCCATATCCACTTTATACTCGCTGCAATAATCTCTGAGGCTGCAAGTTTCATTCACCTGGCAACCGCATTCGATGCAGCGGGTGGCTTCTCTTTTTGCTTGAGGCCAGCTAAAGCCCAGCTCCACTTCCTGAAAGCTGTTTTTGGCATCTTCCATCATGATTTCATGCATCTCAGCCCGCGCTACGAGTTCGTAACCCTTATATTCCTCGGGAGATACGTCCTGTACTTTTTTGGCCTTTTGAGAGTTGAATACAAAACCCGGCTGGGGCAATTTCCCCGTGAGCAGATAGCTCTGGATGGCCTCAGATGCTTTACGTCCGTCGGCGATAGCCTCGATCGCCGTGGCTGCACCCCGCTGAAAATCTCCCCCGGCAAAGACATTGGCGATGCCGGTGTACATATTTTCTTCGTCTACTATCGCCGTCTGCCAGCGTGAGATGGGCAATTGCTTGCCTTCCACTTCGTTTTCTGCCCTGGCAAAAAGCCCCACTTCCGGCACCTGTGAGATGGCGGCGATAATGCTGTCAAATTCTTCTATAAAAAAGTCCCCGGTCGGCTCCGGACGGCGTCTGCCGCTCTTGTCCGGCTCACCAAGCTTCATCCGCTCGATCCGGACCTGCTTCAGATGCCCCTCTTCTCCCAGGTATTCCACCGGGTTTGAGAGGAAGTGAAAATTCACGCCTTCAAGCTCTGCCGCCTTGATCTCAAAATCCTCAGCCGGCATTTCTTTTTTTGTACGGCGATAGATGATGCTCACTTCTACGCCCAGACGGATAGCCGTTCTGGCGCAATCTATGGCGGTATTCCCACCACCCACGACGGCTAGTTTTTTACCCAGCTCGGCTGTATTACCCTTGGCATGCTCTTTGAGGAAATCCACGCCCAGATAGCAGCCCTTGAGGTCGCTTCCCTTCACCGGCATTGGTACTGCATTTTGCGCTCCCAGAGCCAGATAGACTGCGTCATACTTTGAGCTGAGCTCCGCCAGAGAAAAATCCCTGCCCAGCGCTTTGCCGGTGTGAATCTTCATCCCACCGCTTTCCATCAGCTCGATCTCGGCATCCAAAATGTCTTTGGGCAGGCGGTATTCGGGGATGCCATAGCGCAGCCATCCGCCAGGAGCTTCTTCTGCTTCAAATAGATCCACCTCAAAACCCTCAAAGCTCAGGTAATAACCGCAAGTCAAGCCACTGGGACCGCCACCGATGACGGCCACTTTTTTGCCATTGGGTGCTTTTATTTCCGGGGTATACTGCCAGACGTCCCCCAGATCCTCATCAGCGGCAAAACGTTTTAATTGCCTGATGGCGATGGGATCTTCCACGATCTGCCGGCGACACTCCGCTTCACAAAACGCGGGACAGATGCGGCCGATCGATAGCGGCATGGGCAGAGTATCCTTGATCACTTTCACTGCCTCGTGAAATTTGCCATTGGCGATCAGGGAAACATAGGTCTGGACGTCCACATGATCCGGACAGGCAATCTTGCAGGGTGCTTCACAATCCGCATAGTGATCGCTGATCAGCAGCTCCAGCGCCATCTTGCGTGCAGAGTGGATCTCCTCACTATCGGTGGTGATCTCCATCCCGGGTGTCACCTTCGTGCCACAAGAGGTCACAAATCCTTTGTGACCCTTCACTTGGACTGCGCAGACCCAACAGGATCCGTATGGATTTAGCTCTTCATCATGACACAGGGTCGGAATCCGGATGCCCTCACTGCGGGCGAGTTCCAGGATCGTGATATTCTCAGCTGCTTCTACTTTTTTTCCGTTCAAAACTACTTGCATCTATTCACCCTTTCCTGATGGCGTCAAACTTGCAGACCTTGTAGCAGGCGCCGCATTTGATACATTTATCTTGATCAATCAAGTGAACTTCTTTGACCTGGCCGGATATGCACTTTACCGGACACTTACGGGCGCAGGCCGTGCAGCCCACGCATTTTTCAGCATCGACTTCATAATGCAAAAGCGCTGTGCAGACTCCGGCGGGACAGCGTTTTTCCTGGATATGAGCCAGGTATTCATCCCTGAAATAGCGCAGAGTGGTGAGCACTGGATTGGGCGCTGTCTGTCCCAATCCGCAGAGTGAGCTTTTGCTGATATTTTTGGCCAGCTCTTCCAGTTTGTCGATATCTTCGAGCTCGCCTTTGCCTTCGGTGATGCGGGTGAGGATCTCCAGCATGCGCCGGGTGCCAATTCGGCAAAAAGTGCATTTCCCGCAGGATTCATTTTGGGTAAAATTCAGGAAAAAGCGCGCCACATCGACCATACAGGTGCCTTCATCCATCACCACCATACCGCCGGAGCCCATGATGGCGCCAGTGGCATTGATGGTGTCATAATCCACGATCGTACCCAGCAGTGAGGCCGGGATGCAGCCTCCCGAAGGACCGCCCATCTGCACGGCTTTGAAGGGCA